>CALVFL010000027.1 GCA_944326825.1 uncultured Erysipelotrichaceae bacterium | reverse complement strand
ACGCAGAGGAACGCCGCCTGTTCTATGTAGCCTTAACAAGAGCGAAGAAAAAAGCGTTTATCGTTACTGTTAATGGACAAGAATCTGAGTTTGCAATGGAACTAAAAGAGCGTTATGGAGAAGATTTGAAGAAAGAACAATTTGAATGTCCTCTTTGTGGTGGGCGTTTGGTAAAACGCTCCGGTCCATACGGCGAGTTCTTTGGGTGTTCCAATTATCGCACAAACGGATGCAACTACAAAAGAAAGATTCGGTAAAACATCAGATCCAGCACCAACGGTGCGTAGCCGATTTCTCTGAAATTGTTAAAGGGTTTGGGATGTTTCCCAACAAGTACGCACAAGTGGGTACCGCCGTGCCCCGCTTGCTACAGATGATTGCATCTTAGCAAGCAAATCGAAGATTTCTAATTTTTCGCAAAATAGGCAAAGCTGGTTTTTGCAAAAAATCGCAGAGTGTACATACACCTGCTGTTCTTGCTATTCTTCATTCCCCATGATAGCAAGTGCCATTTCCTAAATGGAAATCGGCGGCAATCGCCGCCTTGTCTGCCCAAAAGCGAAACGGACGGACGCTGTCAATGGCGGAGAAGCCGTTCATCTTGACCGCCTGTTCATTCGATCCTATGAGGACAATGTATCGGGTAAGATTGACGATGAACGCTTTGTCATGATGAACAAGAGCTATACACAAGAACAAAAAGACCTCAAGGCAGAGGCCATAAGTCTGCAACAGGTTATTGAAGAACAGGAACGACAGGCAGAGAATTTAGAACAGTTTATCCAGAGGGTAAAGAGAAACAGCGAACTTACGGAGCTTACGCCTTACGCTCTCAGAGAGCTTGTCAAGGCAGTTTATGTAGAAGCGCCCGACAAGTCCAGCGGTAAGAGGAAACAGAAGATACATATTTCCTACGACCTCATCGGCTTTATTCCAGTGGATGTACTGACAAAAGCAGAACAGGCATGACCGAAATCATGCCTGTTCCAAGAAAACTGCGAATTACTGTTTTACCAGCAGGGAGCCTTAGATCAGACTCTTTTGTTGCCTTTAAGTTTTTTATAGATAACGATGATATAGCGGACAGCGAAATAAAATGAACAGATACCGATCGCATCACTGACTACCTGTAAAGCGGTATTGCCGACAATGTCAGGCGAGATATGGGCATTGATTATTAACAAGACCCCACACAAGAGATAAAGCACAGCTCTTAAGATCAAACCGTTAAGCGGCGTATCGGTAGAGAGATTGCTTTTGGAATCTTTATGCGGTTCAAAGTTTTCAATTATCACACAGTTATTGAGAAGTTTTCTAAAGCGGAATTCTAAAAAGATATAGGCTAAGATACTTAAAATAATGGAGATATAGATATTTACTTTAAACATCAGATACAAGAAGATAAACATGATCAAAGCGATGATGATCCTTGAAGACAATACTTTATACTGTCTTTCAAGTTCGCTTGAGATGCGGTAGCCTCTTTTTTGTCTTTTTACATAATAGATGGGACGGTTATGTTTATCATAATAGATGTTTCTGCCTTCGATCAATATATTTTGTTTTGCCATTAAACAAATAGTTCCTTTCTACACATACAGTACCATTATAACCTATTTTATAGTGTAGTTTTAATAAAAGATTTATACAAATTAGTAATAGTATACTATTTAATATTTAAAAAGGACTATAATATGGCCATAGGGAGGGAATTATGATTTTCAACAAAGACGAAAAAACCTGGAAGGATTTAACAGCTTACTGGACTTCCAGAGAAATCTATCAACAGCCTGCAACCTGGCTAAAAACTTTAGAACAGATCAAAAATGAAAAGGACGCTATTAGGACTTTTATTGAAAAAGTCACGAAGAATGATGATTATGATATCATCTTGACAGGAGCTGGAACCAGTGAGTTTGTCGGCAATACAGTCTTTTCTTATTTGAATAGACTAACCGATTACAAGATCAAATCTTATGGAACTACTGATATCGTAGCTTGTCCGGAGAATTATCTATCAAGAACTAAACCGACATTGCTTATCTCTTTTGGCCGCAGCGGCAATTCACCAGAGAGCGTTGCTTGTGTAGAATGTGCTAACGAAGTATGCGAAAACATCCATCACTTGTTCGTTACCTGCAACCATGAGGGTGCTTTAAGCAAATATGCGCTTGGCAAAGATAACTGCTATGCAATCAATCTTACCCCGGAAACACACGATCAGAGCTTCGCTATGACTTCTTCATATTCCAATATGTATTTAGCAACTGTCTTAGCTTTCAATCTGGATAATTTAGAAGAGATGGAAAAGACAGTTAAACTGATCAGTGAACGCACTCAAAACTTCTTAGATAACGATTATGCTAAAGTCAGCAGCATCATCGATGACTTCGCTTTCAAACGTATCGTTTATCTTGGCTCTAATACCAATAAGGGCGTAGCTCAAGAATCAGCTCTTAAACTGTGTGAATTATCAAGAGGTATGATCGATACCAACTATGATTCACCGATGGGCTTCAGACATGGTCCTAAATCGATCGTCAATCCGGAAACTTTAACTATCGTCTATTTAAGTGATGATGAATATACCAGACAATATGAATATGACATCGTCAAAGAAATGTCTAAAGAAAGAGAAGGCAACAAGATCTTAGTCGTTTCTTCTTATGATGATGATATGATCAAAGAATATGTTGATTACTTCATTTCTTTTGATAATAATGAAAAACTTGACAATGTCTTCTTAGGTTTAGAATATATCACTGTCGGTCAGCTCTTGGCTTTATTCAAATCGATGAATTTAGGAGTCGGTCCGGATAGTCCTTCTATTTCAGGGGTTGTCAGCAGAGTAGTACATGGTGTTATAATTTATCCATATAAGAAAAAATAGGAGGAAAAGTTAAATGGTTGGAATTATCGTTACCGGTCATGGACATTTTGCGACAGGTATTACCAGTTCGCTTGATCTGATCGCCGGCCCTCAAAAGAATTATGTAGCTGTCGATTTTGAAGGCGGACATTCAACTGATGATCTTGCCGCTAATTTAAAGAATGCTTATGAAACACTGCATGAATGTGACGGTATCATAGTTTTCGCTGATCTGCCGGGCGGTTCACCGTTCAAAGTAGCTGTAGAAGTCGGAATCAACTATCCTAAAGTATCAGTTTTAGGTGGAACTAATTTACCGATGCTTTGTGAGATCGCAATGGCTCGTGGCTTTATGGAAGATGCCGACGCTTTGGTTACGATGGCATTAAATACCGGTAAAGAACAGGTCGTTAAATTTGAAATGAAAGCACCTGTTTCAAATCCTGATCCTGAAGACGGCGAAGGAATTTAATCATTGAGATAAAAGGCTTCAAAAAAGCCTTTTTCTGTTTATTGAAAGATCATTTATAAGCATTAAATTATTGATCTTACCTTAAAGTACAAAATGCTCCTTGATTTTGCATGTGATTGTGCAAATGATAGGAACATTTAATTTTTATAATGAAGTCAAAAAAGGAGGACATAAAGATGAAAGGGATCATTTTTGATTGTGACGGAGTCATTTTAGACAGTGAATCATTGTTTGCCAAGGGTTCAAATGACCATCTAAAAGCTTTGGGTATTATACAGGATCCTGATTATGACGATAATGATGCCGGTATTACCTTAAAGGCCTATTGTGAGAAGATCATTAAATATTATCACATTGATCAGACTTTGGAAGAGTTTCTGGCTGATGAACAGAAATATCTCGATAAATACTTCAAAGATGATGAATTAAGTCCGATTGAAGGGCTTGTCGATTTTTTGAGTAAAGCTTTTGAATCAGGTTTTAAGATGGGTATTGCTTCCTCATCTTCTAAAGAATATGTCAAACATAAATTAAAACTTTTTGGTATTGATAAATATTTTGACTTTATAGTGTCAGGAGATATGGTCACTCATTCTAAGCCTCATCCTGAAATCTATCTTAAAGCCATTGAGAAAATGGGCTTGCCGGTAAATGAGCTGCTGGCGATCGAAGATTCGGTGTCGGGCATCAGATCAGCCAAGGATGCCGGTCTATATGTGATCGGCCTGAAAGCTTCGGTAATAGTTCAAGATACATCCAATGCCGATTTAGAAGTTTACAGTTATAAAGATATCGATCTTGATGCCTTAAAAGCCCTTAAAAGATAGACTTGTTATAAAATGCACAAATGCTTTCCAAAATCACGAAGTCATCTAGACTTTTCGTTGAATTGAATAGATTTTAGAATTTAGTTAAAGAAAGGAGAGATGCTCTATCAAAAAATTAAGAGTATTGATTGCATGTGGCGGAGGCATTGCAACTTCGTCATTTGCAGCATCAGAGATCGAACAGATCGCCAAAGATGCTGGAGTTCAGGTCGAACTTCACAAAGACCGCATTGTTAATGTTCCGCTGATTGCTCATGAATTTGATTTGTGTTGTGTCACTGCCAGATATAATCAGGATGTCGGTGCGCCAGTAGTACAAGTCAATGGTTTGATCACAGGTATCAACGAAGACAAAGTGAGAGCAGAGATCAAAGACAAGCTGGTCGAGCTTGCAAATGAATAATAATTTTTAGAAAGGGGACAAATATGGAAATTATTACTTCGGTCATTCAATTTATCATGGATTTGGGTGGATCGATCTTCTTACCGATCATGATTACCGTTTTGGGATTATTCTTCGGTTTAAAATTCTTCGATTCATTCCGTAATGGTTTAAGGATCGGTATTGGTTTTATCGGTATCACTACTATCTTAAACTTGCTTATCAGCTGTTTGGATCCGATCGTTAATTACTATGCCGGTACAGGCGCCGGATTCGCTATTTCCGATATCGGTTGGGAAGGTATTTCTTCGATCGCATGGTCAACGCCGTTTGCCCTTATCATCGTTCCATTAGGCATCATCTTGAACTATTTATTGCTGAGATTCCGTTTCACTAAGACGATGGACGTTGATATCTGGAACTACTTCCATTTCATTCTAGGCGCTTCTATTGCTTATTATGTTGCTTTGGAATTCGGTGTTTCCAATGTTGTAGCTACTGTTATCGGTATCTTGGTTGGACTTGGCACATTCGTTTGTGTACTTAAATTTGCCGATATTATCGCTCCTAAATGGCAATCATACTATGGCCTTGAAGGAACGACTTGCTGTAATAACGATGCATATCTAGTATGGCTCATCAACTGGGCGGTTTGCAAAGTTATAGACATGATCCCTGGTGTCAAAAATATCCACATCGACTTAAAATGGATCAACGATAAACTTGGATCATTAGGCGAAACATCTGTTATCACTTTCATTGTCGGTGTCTTGCTTTGCTTGTTGACTCGTCAGGATCTGGCTACCACTTTAACTACTTCAGTAACGTTAAGTGCTGCTATCATCATTTTACCAAGAATGGTATCTTTGCTTATGGAAGGTCTGTTACCGATCTCTAATGCAGCTAAAAAGTTCTTCAAACAGCATCTTGGTGACGATTATGAGATCAATGTCGGTATGGATGAAGCTCTTTGCTTAGGCGATCAGGCTGGTCTTGAATGTGCTGTCATCATGATCCCTATCACTGTTGCTGTTGCTTTCTTGCCAGGTATCGGTGTCTTGCCGGTTGCCGGTTTAGGTTCATTAGCTTATTGCACTTGTATGTGTTCTCTATATTCAGAAGGAAATATCTTCAAGATTCTGGTTTCTTCTACGGTCGTAGAGATCTACACATTATACGCAATGACTTTCATGGCTCCGCTTTGCACGCAGTTAGCCTTTGATGCTGGATTCATTGAATCGACATCTACTCTGGTTACCGGTTCTTCGATCGAAGAATGGAACTGTATGCTGCTAGGCATAGTTAATGCTTTGTTTGGTCACTAATCAGATTTAATCGTTGAATAATCATTCCGGACAGTTTAAAAACTGTCCGGAACATTCGATAGGAGAAATATTATGGAAAGATTTTATGCAAAAGAGAGTGTTCAGAAAACATATAAGGTAATCGGTATCCTGGCAATGATATTGCTGGTAGTTATTATCATTTTTAATCCCTTCGCCAGACTCGGCCTTAATTTGTTTTCTCAGTTATTGTTCTTTGCTTTAGCCATTACTTTTTCTGTTTCGCATTTTCTTAGACCTAAAAGATGTTATTTAGAGATCAACGATGAAGAACTGCTGTTTAAAGACGGTCTTTTAGGAAAGACTAAACTTCCGCTTAAAGAAATCGTCAGTATCGATTATCATCCGGATCTGAAATTCAGGATCAGAATCAAAAGGCTCAAGAGAAGACAAGTACAGATCCCCAATATTTTTACTATCGAAGATCAGGAAAAGATCTTACGATCTATTAAAAAGCACCGTAAAGTAGTAAAGATCAATTATTTAGAAAGACCTAAGAATCTCATCAGAAAAAAGGATGATGGTCAAAAAGATAATGCTGTGAAAGAGAGTTAGATATGAGTAGATTATATGTTTTGGAGGGTTCAGCTTCTACCAAAGAAGAGGCTTTGAGAATAACTGCTGATATTCTTGCTAAGGAAGGTTGTGTTAAAGAAGGTTTCTTAGAAAGCTGTCTTGAAAGAGAAAAGGATTATCCTACCGGTCTTACTGATTATTGTCCGGTAGCACTGCCTCATACAAGTAAAGATTATGTCGATAAAGAGGCAATCTGTGTTTTAAGACTTAAAGAGCCGGTCAAATTCAAAAGTATGGAAGACATAAATAAGGATATCGATGTTAAGATCGTTATCAATATGGCTTTGTTAGATGATGATAAACATATCGTTATTATCTCTAGAATCATACGCAACCTTAAAGATCAGCACTTTGTTAAAAAATTAGAAACATTGAGTATTGAAGATTTAAAAGATTATTTAGAAGAGAAGATTTTTACGGATTAGGAGGTTTTTAATAAATGAACTTAAAAGAAGTATTTAAAACAGATAAACCAGTCATAGGTATGCTGCATTTAATGGCTATGCCTACCGACCCCAAGTATGATAAAGAAGGCGGTCTTGAAAAAGTTATCGATAGAGCCAGAAGAGATCTTCATGCCCTGCAGGAAGGTGGCATAGATGCAGTATTATTCTGCAATGAGTTCTCTATTCCTTATGTTGATAATGTAAGAGTAGTGACAGTAGCCTCAATGGCCAGAATAATCGGTGAACTTAAAAGCGAGATCAAAGTACCCTTTGGTGTCGATGTAGCCTGCGATCCTTATAAAGCCTTTGATCTGGCGGCTGCTACTGGTGCAGCTTTTGTAAGAGAAACTTTATCTGGTGCCTATGGCGGTGATTATGGTGTCCAGTCCATCAAACAGGGTGAAGTAGAAAGACATCGGGTAGAAGTAGGTTGTGAGAATGTCTTCACACTTGCTACCTTAGTACCAGAAGGTGCCAGACAAATAGCTCCCCGTCCGATCGAAGAAGTAGCTAAATCCCTTACCTTCTCGATCAATCCTGGTGCTT
>CALVFL010000026.1 GCA_944326825.1 uncultured Erysipelotrichaceae bacterium | reverse complement strand
TACCTGTCTTTAGAGGTTTGCATTAAAATATGGTGAGAAAATATTAATGAGCTACAATTTGTAGCTCATTATTTTTTCATATTGTTTCTGATTGATCATGGCATTCATGATTGGTAATTTTGTCTTTTTGGCTATCTTGGTAATAAAGTCTGATCTAGTTGCCATATTGATATATTTATTTCCTACAAGTACATAATGGTATTCTCTTATGAATTTAAATATGTCTTGATATGAATCTTCATCTTTTAGTTCATATATTTGAAGTAGGCGAATGATCAGTGTTGATAGATAACATATGAGGAAATGACCATATATCGTGCTCTTGAGTTTTAGATATACTGGTCTTGCATCTAGTTCAGATTTCATTATTCGGAAAGATTCTTCTATTCGCCAAAGGCTGTGGTATACATGATATATTTCATTTTTATCGGCTTTGATCTCTGATGTCACAAGAAGATTATAGCCACATAGTTTTTTATCTTCATCTAGCTTTTTTTGATTGATGATCGCATTTACTTTAGAACCATCTTTGCCTTTAAAGATCATATATTTTGAACATTCGCCATACTCTTCTTTCTTTGCCCTAGATAGGCATAACTCATGGGCTTTATTTTCTAATCTTTGAATTTCAAGTAATTGTTTCTTCGCTAATGAGGGATTAAAGGTCGCTACTCTTTTTTCTGTTACGTGAAAGGTGATCTTTTGCCCATTATCGTCAATAAATGTATAAGGGAAGGAATCGATACATTCTTTGATCTTGTAGAGGGTATTATTATTTGCGTCTTTGATATCGATGTAATCATTATCTAGTAATAACCATGTCTTTTCAACATCGGGTAACTGTTTACATGATTTAGAGAAAATATAACCATCCTTATTTGATCGAGCTTCATAGATATTTCTTGCACAGTTAAGACCTTTATCTGCTACCTGGACGATCTTCCCCTCTATTTCATTTTGAGTTTTAAGTTCGTCAATGATCTCTCTGATCTTAGGTTTTTCACTTTCATTTCCAGGAAAGAGTTTAAGACCGATCGGTATTTGATTAGCGTCTAGTAATAAACCCATACCAAGAAGAGGCTCACTTCTATTTTCTTTACTTGGACCTTTTCTTCGATCATCGTCTTCTTTATCGATCTCGAAGTAAAAATTAGTACAATCAAAATATCCGATATGAGTATCGATACCATACTTTTCTTTAGTGAGCTTAGTAAATATCTCGGTGATCTTTTCATAGTTATCACCAAAATAGGCTAGACCTTCAAGTAGTTGATCATAAGAGAAGGAGTATTCCTTTTCAAGATAGGGAATGACTTCAAAATAAGTCTTAAATTTACTGCAGGGTCTGATACAACGCGCAAAGATAAGAGCAGACAATACATCATAAAGTTTGAAGTGAAAATTTCTAGTCATGTCATAAACATTCATGATAGGTCTTATATCTAACTTATCAAGAATAGACTTGAGTAAGAAATGACCAGCAAATTTAAAGGGGGCGACATCTGATATTTCTAAAGAAGACTTATTATTATTTTCAAAGTTAAGTCTTTTGACTTCTTCTTCAAGAAACTCAACAGGATCAAGAATACCTTGATCAATTAGCGATTGACCGGTGCCATAAGAAGCAAACGTTTCATGAACAGTTTGCCTTCTAGAACTATCATAGAAGCTATTGACGATAGAAAGATATACCTTATCCTTCTTCTTATTTTTCTTTAAGAAATAGGCCATGGGAACACCTCCAAATAACACTCACCATACTCACCATATATATTATAACATAAAAGAAAACTAAAAAATATATAAGAATATAAAAAAAGCCGATAAAATCGACATAATCAATATATAAGAAATAAAACAACTTCTAAGAATTAATGGTGAGAAGTTCTAAAGACGGGAAGAACGTTTAAACTTTGATCTGACCGAATTGACATAATTATTCATTATTTCACAACCCTATCACAATGATATGATTAAATAATAGACGATAATACTAATAATTTTTTCGTTGGTTCTTCCTTTAAAGGCTTCACTTAGATGAAGCCTTTATGCTTTATATAATAAAAAAGCCTTTAAATAAGGCTCTTAGAATACTTAAATGGTGCCGACGATAGGACTTGAACCTACGACCTACGCGTTACGAGTGCGTTGCACTACCAGCTGTGCTACGTCGGCGTCATTTAAGATTATAACATCTTTCCAGGTATTTTTTTATATCTTGTTTATCATTTTTTAATTTTTTCGTTTGAATGAGTTCGATCAATTCTTCTTTCAGGGCTTTGATATCGATATCTTTATCTTTTAAAGAAGCATAATCTAAAGCTAAAGTGGCATTATTGACGATGTAGTCTTTATTCAAGCGATAAGCTTTGATCAGTTCTTCTCTTTTTAGAAAACTCAGATATTTTAAATATAAGTCTTTATTTTGGATACGGGAAAAAACCGCTATCACCTCATCGCTTTGAACATCGCTGTTTTCGACCAGTTCACTCAAAGCTTTAATCTCTTTTTTGCTTAGGGCGAGTTTAGTCAATTCTTCAGGGTGTCTTTTAAAAAGCAGAGCCAATTTAAAGGGAATCTCTTTAGTATCTTTGATTCTTTCATCATAATCATAATCAAACAGTTCTTTAAAAACCGTCTGATAAGTCAAAAGATTTTCCGGGTGCTTGGAATTTAAGATGAGCAGGAGTTCATGAGTATAACGCTCTTTTGAGATGAATTTAAGCAAGCTTTTATTTTCCAAAAGGGCTTTTTGGGTATTTTCTTCGATCGTAAAGTTCAAGACAGCCTTAAAACGAATAGCCCTTAAGATCCTTAAAGCATCTTCTTTAAATCTTTTATCAGGATCGCCGATGGCTTTTATGATCTTATTGTTTAAGTCTTTTAAACCGCCGACATGATCATAGATCTTTTCATTTTTATCCATCAAAAGACCGTTGATGGTAAAATCCCGTCTTTTCACATCTTCCTTGACATCGCTTATGAAACTGACGCTTTTAGGAAAACGGTGTTTATAGTAGTTGTCATCATGGCGGTAGGTAGTGATCTCATAGTTTCTTTTATCGATGATCAAAGTGATCGTGCCATGTTTAAGCCCGGTGGGTATCACTTTATAGTCTTTAAAGATCTTAATCATTTCTGAAGGCTTGGCATCAGTGGTGATATCAAGATCGCTGCTAGCTCTTTTTAAAAGATGATCTCTTACACTTCCGCCGACAAGATATGCTTCATGGCCATTATCTTCAAGGATTTTGAGTACCTGACAGGTCGTTTTATCTAACATGACTTTATTATAAGTCACATCTTGAGCAAAATACTAGCAAACCTATAAGCAAGTTGTTAAAATAGAGGTGATAAGGAGGATTACTACAATGGATTTAAAAGGTTCAAAGACCGAAAAGAATTTGGAAGCTGCTTTTGCAGGCGAATCTCAGGCTAGAAATAAATATACTTATTTCGCTAAAGTTGCTAAGGATGCCGGCTATGAGCAGATCGGCGAGTATTTTTTAGAAACTGCCCGCAATGAACAGGAACATGCCCGTTTATGGTTTGAGGCTTTGCAGGGCGGCAAGATGCCAGAGCTGGCTGAATGCTTAAAGATGGCTGCAGAAGGCGAGAATTACGAATGGACTTCCATGTATAAAGAGATGGCTGAAGTGGCCCGTGAAGAAGGTTTCACCCGCATCGCTGCGCAGATGGACATGGTGGCTAAAGTCGAAAAGAATCATGAAGACCGTTATTTAAAACTGCTCGATAACCTAAAGAATGAGAAAGTCTTTGCCAAAGATGAAGAAGAAGTATGGATCTGCTCTGTATGCGGTTATAAGCATACCGGCAAAAAGGCCCCGATGGTATGTCCGCTTTGCGGTTACCCTGGTGCTGTCTTCTCGCTTGACAGAGAAGATTACTAATCTTTAAAATCTTTTGACCGGAAGGATTGCTTTCCGGTCTTTTATTTTTGTCTATGAGCGATCATTATCTATCTTTTGTGGTTGCAATATTTTAAACATAGATGTACTATACTTTTAAAAATAGAAAGAGGTATAACATTATGATCAAAACCAATAAAGATAAACTTCCTATCGTATCTCTTGTCGGTATGACTGAACATCCTAAAATGAGGCAGCCGGGCTATTATGTCGGCTATGACGGTCAGGGACGCATTTTAGCTGGTACCGGCGGCATAACTTATAACTATACGATCGGCGATGTTTGTGTAGGCATTGCCGGCGATCATATCGAACCAGGCTGTTCGACTTATAACCCTGATGACAGAAGCAATGCCGCTTACAACATCCTTTCATGCATCGGCAATACGGCTATAGTCTTAAACGGGGAAGCCAAGGGAGCCAAAGGTTATGTAATCGGCACACATGGCGGCGTAGAACATGTCATGATCGTTTTTGGGAAAGAAACTTTAGAAAAACTGACTTTGGATGACCGCTTCTTAGTTAAAAGCGTGGGCCAGGGGCTTGAACTTACAGATCATCCTGACATCAAAGTCTTCAATATTGATCCTTCACTTTTGGAAAAACTCGAGATCGAAGAAAACGGCAAAGAGTTAAAGATCAAGGTCGCCAAGATCATCCCAGCCCACCTGATGGGTTCAGGTCTTGGCTCAAGCACGCTTAAAAGCGGCGACTATGACATCATGATGCATGATCTAAGCGAAGTTGAAAGACTGGCTTTGTCTGATCTGCGTTTTGGCGATCTGGTGGCGATCGAAGATCATTACGCATTTAACGGTCCGGATTATTTAAAAGGAGCCTGCTCGATCGGAGTCATCGTTCATTCCGATTCCTTTTCAAGCGGCCACGGCCCGGGCGTATGCGCCTTTATGAGTGCCAAAGAAAATCTTCATCCGGAAATCGTCCCAGATGCCAACCTGAAAAAATATTTACACTTTGAAAAATAATTTGTTGACAAGCGTATAAATATATATAGAATTATCTATGGTGTATGAAACAGGTGAAACTCAGCGTTTTAGATCATGACAGTTTAATGATCGATCACCTATATGAAGGTGAGCTGACTGATGAAACGATCAGATATATCGATCACTTAGGCTATCATAATCTTGTTTCATTCAAAAATGACAGAATTCTGATTAAAAGAAATAAAGAAAAATATCATTCTTATCTCTATTTGAGTAAGACCAAAGGTCTTGCCAAGATCAAAGATGAAGAGAATGAATTTGAGATAGATGTTAAAATGTTGGATTTTACTTCTGATGAAAAGATGATCAGAGCTGTTTATGATACCGGTCAGGTATTGGAAGTACGTATTGAACTTATTAAGGAGTAGTGAATTTCATGACAAAAACAAGATCAATGACGGATGTAGCTTATGAGATTATGTCTAAGAAGAAAAAGGCCGTTCCTTTCAAGAAATTGTGGGAAGAGGTCATTGAGAAAGCCGGTTTAGATGCCGACAAGGCCAGCGAGAGGATCGCTCAGTTTTATACCGATATGACTTTGGATGGCCGTTTTACTTCTTTGAAAGAGAATAAATGGGATCTTAAAGAACGTCATAAATTTGAAGAAGTGTACGTCGATCTGAATAACTATGAGGATGACGAAGAAGAGGAAGAAGATACTTATGATGATGACCTTGACGGGGAAAACATCCATAAGAATGATGATGAGGAGGACTATTAGTCCTCTTTTGTATATAATGGAGTTATGAAATATATCGTATTTGATTTTAACGGGACGATCCTCGATGATGCTGAAGTTACTTTAAAGTGTCTTAATAAACTGATCGTCAAATATTTACACGAAGACCCCATTGATATGGCTGCCTATCTGGAAGTTTTTGATTTCCCGGTTCAGGATTACTATGAGAAACTGGGTTTTGATTTTGAAGTGCTTGATTATGATCTGATCTCAAAAGAATTCATGGATCTTTATGAAAGTTATAAAGATGAATATCAGCTGATGGACGGGATCATCGATCTTTTAGAAGATGTCAAAAAGAAAGGCTATGAAACTTACATCCTCAGTGCTTCGGAGAAAAAGCGTTTAAAGATCCAATGTGATGAATTAAAGATCAGCGGTTATTTTAAAGACATCTTAGGCACCGACAATATCAAAGGCGGTCTAAAAAGCGACATCGCTTTAAAGTTTATTAAAGACAAAGACCCCAAAGATGGTTTGATGATCGGCGATACTTTAGCTGATCTTAAGATTGCTGAATTAATGGGAGTGAGATGTCTGCTTTTAGCGGATTCACATCAGTCTAAAAGACGTCTTAGAGAAGCACACGATGAAGTATATGACAGTTTAAAGGAGATCAAAGAATGTATAAAATAGGACAATCGACTGATATTCATCGTTTAGTAAAAGGCCGCAAGCTCGTTTTGGGCGGTGTTGAGATCGCTAATGAATACGGTTTATTAGGCCACAGCGATGCCGATGTCTTGCTACACGCGATCATTGAAGCGATCATCGGTGCCTTGGGCAAAAGGGATATCGGTACGCATTTCAGCGATAAAGATCCTAAATATGAAGGCATCTCTTCGCTTTTACTTTTAGAAAAGACTTACGAGATGATGATAGATGAGGGTTATCGCATCGGCAATATTGATGCCTTGATCATGATCGAAGAACCTAAGATGGCTCCTCATATTTCAAAGATGGAAGAAAATGTCGCCAGGGTATTGCATACCGATATAGCCAATATCAACATCAAAGCTACCAGAGGCGAAGGGCTTGGTTTTGTGGGTCGCAAAGAAGGGGTGATGGCCCAGGCGGTCTGTCTTTTGATAAATGCAGAATAGTATTTAAAAATAACTTAAAAAAGAGTAATATATAAGTATAAGAGGAGGAAATGAAATGTTAGTTTCAGCAACAGAAATGTTAAAGAAGGCTCATGAAGGTCATTATGCCGTTGCCCAATTTAACATCAATAATTTAGAGTGGACAAAATCTATCTTAAAAGCCTGCGAAGAAAAGAAATCACCGGTCATCTTAGGTGTTTCGGAAGGAGCTGGCAAGTACATGTGCGGTTTCAAGACGGTCGTAGCGATGGTCAAAGAGATCCACGACTACATGGGTATCACTGTACCAGTAGCTATCCATTTAGACCATGGTACTTATGATGGCGCCAAAGCTGCTATCGAAGCCGGATTTACTTCGGTAATGTTCGATGGTTCACACTATGACATCGAAGAAAATATCGAAAAATCAAAAGAGATCATCGCTTATGCACATTCTAAAGGCATCAGCGTTGAATGTGAAGTCGGCGGTATCGGCGGTGAAGAAGATGGCGTTACTTCAATGGGTGAAGTTGCCGATCCGGAAGAATGCCGCAGAGTAAACGATCTGGGCGTTGATTTCTTAGCTGCCGGCATTGGTAATATCCATGGTAAATATCCTGCTAACTGGGCTGGCCTTAACTTTGATGTCTTAGCCAAGATCCAGGAAGTTACCAACGGCCGTCCGTTAGTATTGCATGGCGGAAGCGGCATCCCTGTTGATCAGGTCAAAAGAGCTATCTCGCTTGGTGTTTCCAAGATCAATGTCAATACCGAATTACAGTTAGTATTTGCCGCTGCGACCCGCAAATATATCGAAGAAGGCAAAGACGAACAGGGCAAGGGTTACGATCCTCGTAAGTTATTGGCACCGGGAGCTGAAGCCATCGTCGAAAAATGTAAAGCCATGATCGATGATTTCGGTTCTGCTGACAAAGCTTAATAAAGATTACTGATGAACTTAAAAGTCACGTTTAAAGACGTGGCTTTTATTATGGCGTTAAATGTAAAATTTTTGTATAATATCTTAGATGGATAAGTTTGAGGAAGCATTGGCCATTCTTGATTCAACAGATGAAAATGCTCCGCTTGATACGATCAAAAAGCGGCTGCTTTTAGCTTATAATACCTCAGATCGGCTTTTGGATGCCTTGGTCTTATACGCAAGGACACTAAGCGATCCTTTAGAAAAAGAGAAGATCCTTTTAGAAGGCATCAAGCGTGAAGAAGGCTATCAAGAGATCAAAGAAGATACGATCTTAGATGATTCGTTCTTTTCAAGACAGTTTTTAAGAGCTCTTATGGAACTGGCTATGCTTTATCTGAGTCTTGATCGTCTGATCAGGGCCAAAGAAGTCTTAAAGTATATCTATCATCATAAAAGACAGAATATCTATAAGATCAAAGAAAAACTCTATGCCTTGAATACTTATTTTGATAAAAGAGAAGAGAATGATTTCGATCTAAGCGATACCGATCCAAGAGCCATCTTATTGGCGGATGCCGTTTATTATTATGAGATCAGTGCTTACGATAAGGCTTATGATACTTTTAAAAAGCTTTCCAAAAGCGAAGAAGGTTTAAAAGATATCTTTATCAAAAGATCGGAAAATGAAAAGACGGCGGCTTTCTTAAAAGACTATGCCTTTTTGATCAACCGCTCTAAAGGACTGATCAGATTTCTGGAGGAAGCTATCGATGATTAAATATGTTTTCTTGGATATGGATGGCACACTCGTTGACAGCGAGCGTTATTATACTGACGGCACTTACCGGTATATGAAAGATGATTTCAATTATAAAGGTCCTAAAGAAGCTGTCTATGAGATCATCGGCACTTCGATGTATCAAACCGCCCAAATCATTAAAAGGCTTTTAAAAAGCGATCTGAGTGTTGAAGAGATCTTGAGTTATAATGATCGTTTCTTCAGCGAAAGGATGAGCCTTGATTATAGTGAATATATCTTTAAGGAAGTAAAGGAAAGCTTAAAAGAGCTCAAAGAGATGGGTCTGAAGCTGGCTCTTTGTTCCGGGTCATCTAAAGAGCTGATGTATAAATTTATCAAGAGTTGTGATATTGAAGGTATTGATTATATAATTAGTACGGATGAATGTCAGGGTCATAAACCTGATCCCGATATTTATTTGCAAGCTTTAGCCTTTTTTAAGGCTCAAAGATCTGAGGTCATCGTTTTTGAGGATTCGACAAGCGGTATAAAAGCCGCCAAGAATGCCGGATTATATACGGCAGCCCGCAAAGATAAACGTTTTGGCATCGATCAAAGCGAGGCTGATGTCAAGCTTGATGACATGATGGAATTAGTTAGATTGATAAGGGAGATAAACAATGGATGATGCAATTATCATAAACGGGGGAAAGAAGTTAATAGGCAGCGTCAGGATCAGCGGATCCAAGAATGCAACAGTGGCTTTGATACCGGCTACCGTCTTGGCTAAAGGGGTAGTGACGATCTACGATGTGCCGGGCATTTCAGATGTCGAAGCTTTGATAACGCTTTTAAATGAACTTAATATCAAAGTGGTGCATCAGGATAATCATTTGATCATCGATACTTCAGATATCAAAAACTGTACCCTTGAACATGATGCCGTCAGCAAGCTCAGGGCTTCCTATTATTTCATGGGAGCTTTATTGGGACGCTTTAAATATGTCAAGATCAAGATGCCGGGGGGTTGTGATCTAGGACCTCGGCCGATCAATCTGCATCTTAAAGGTTTTGAGGCTTTAGGTGCTAAAGTTGATTATGATGATGGTTATTATATCGTCAAGGCTGATGAGCTGATCGGCGATAATATCTATTTGGATTTCGCTTCCGTTGGAGCGACGATCAATATCATGATGGCTGCTGTCTTTGCCAAAGGACGTACCGTCATTGAAAATGCTGCTAAAGAACCGGAGATCATCGATGTATCTTCGATGTTAAACAAGATGGGAGCCAAGATCAGAGGGGCCGGCACCAATGAGATCACGATCGATGGGGTAGAAGAGTTAGGCGGTTGTATCCATGAGATCATTCCTGACCGCATTGAATCAGGTACTTACATCATCATGGCGGCGGCTTGCGGCGAAGAGATGACGATCACCAATGTCATTCCTCAGCATTTGGAATCATTGCTGCTAAAGCTTGAAGAAATGGGTGTTAAAGCCAAGATCGGCACTGATTATGTAAAGGTCACCAAAAGTGATGAATTAAAGGGTGTTGATATTAAGACTTTGCCTTATCCGGGCTTTGCCACTGACTTGCAGCAGCCTTTAAGCGCTCTTTTGACACAAGCCTTTGGCGTATCCAGGATTAAAGATACGATTTATCCGGAAAGAGTCAAGCATTTAAACGAACTGGCTAAAATGGGAGCGGATGTTGAAAGGGGTGAAGATTCCTTCTCAATCATCGGTCCGACACCTTTAGTCGGTACGACAGTCACGGCTACTGATTTGCGCTGCGGGGCATCACTTGTCATCGCTGCCTTGATGGCAGAGGGTGAAACCGTCATCAAAGATGCTTATCATATCTACCGTGGTTATGAAAACATCAAAGAAAAATTAAAAAGTTTAGGTGCCGATGTAAAATAAGATTGATTTTATCAATTTGATATGATATATTTTATTAGCACTTACTTTAGGTTGATATGATACCTAAGGCAGAAGGGAGATTATTATGAAAAAAGGAATTCATCCGGAGTATAAGAGAGTTACTGTAACTTGTGCAGGATGTGGAGCTACTTTTGAAACCGGTTCTACGAAAGGTGATATCAAAGTAGATACCTGTTCAAACTGTCATCCGTTCTACACAGGCAGACAAAGATTCGCAGCAGCTCAAGGTAGAATCGAAAAATTCAATAAGAAGTACGGAATTAAAAAATAAGGGCTCTCTAGTCCTTATTTTTACTAAGTGAAAGGAAAGTATTATGTATCAAAGATATAAAGACGGTTGGGTGGAAGTAATATCCGGCTGCATGTTTGCCGGCAAGACGGAAGAACTGATCCGCAGGATCAAAGTTTTAGAGTTTGCCAAAAAAGAGATCATGGTCTTTAAGCCGAAGATCGACAATCGTTATTCGGATACAAAAGTCGTATCTCATGCCGGCAGCAGTGTTGAATCCATAGTCATAAGCTATCCTAAAGAGATATTAAAACTGATCAAGCCGACGACCGAAGTGATCGCTATCGATGAAGTACAGTTCTTTGATGACAGTATTTGCGAGGTATGCAATATCTTGGCTTCGATGCATAAAAGAGTCATGTGTGCCGGCTTGGATATGGATTTTAGAGGTGAGCCTTTCGGACCGATGCCTAAGCTCATCACCCAGGCTGAATTCGTTACGAAGCTTACGGCTGTCTGCAATAAATGCGGCGCTCCGGCCACAAGAACCCAAAGGATCATCAACGGCAAACCGGCCAACTATAACGATCCGACGATCTTGGTAGGAGCCAGCGAGAATTACGAAGCCCGCTGCCGCCATTGCCATGAAGTGATCGACCACCCCTTTTTAAAGGAGGATTAAGATGAACGCAAGAGAGATAAAATTAAAGACGATCTATGATCGCTATAACGAAATAAATGAATTATTGAGTAGTGAAGAAGTCGCTTCCGATCCTAAGAAAGTCGCTAAACTTTCTAAAGAAGAGGCTTCACTCAAAGAAGCTTATGACATCTATTTAAAATATACCGCTTTGAATAAAGACATTGCAGAAGCGATGGAATTGCTGCATAGCGATGATCATGAATTGAAAGAGATGGCTAAGCTTGAATATGAAGAAAAAAGCGAAGAATTGAAGAAGCTGGAAGAAAAGATCGAAGAAGTCCTGTTACCCAAAGATCCTGAAGATGCTTATGACTGCATCGTTGAGATCAGAGGGGCAGCCGGAGGCGATGAAGGAAATATCTTTGCCGGTGATCTTTACCGCATGTATAGCCGCTATGCCGAAAGTTTGGGCTATAAGACGCAAGTCATGGAAGCCAGCGAATCCGAGGCCGGCGGTTATGCCTTGATCAGTTTTTTGGTAAAGGGCAACAATGCCTACCAGCATTTTAAATTTGAAAGCGGCGCCCATCGGGTCCAAAGAGTGCCTAAGACAGAAACACAGGGCCGTATCCATACTTCAACAGCGACAGTCCTCGTTTTGCCGGATGTTGAAGAGGCAGATGTAGAAATACCTGATTCTGATCTGGAGATTACGACTCACAGGGCCAGCGGGGCTGGCGGCCAGCACATCAACAAGACCGACAGTGCGGTCAGGATCGTCCATAAGCCGACCGGCATTACCGTCAACTGTCAAGACGGCCGCTCGCAAATGGCCAACAGAGAAACCGCCTTAAAGATCATTAGAGCCAGGGTCTATGAAGAAATGGCCAAAGAAAAAGCAGAAAAGGAAGGAGCGATCCGCCGTTCAAAGATCGGCAGTGGTGACCGCAGTGAAAAGATCAGAACTTACAACTACCCGCAAAACAGAGTCAGCGACCATCGCATCGGTCTGACGATTACACAATTAGACCGCATCATGGACGGCAAACTGGATGATATCGTCGCTGCTCTTTTGGAAAATGAGAAAAAAGAGAAACTTTTAAATGAAAACATATAACGATCTGCTCCACGAGCATAAACAAGCTTTTATTCAAAACGATATTCCGCTTGAAACGATCAAAGCTTTCCTTTTTGAACTTTGTAGTGAAAGAGATATCGATCTATATTTAAGCCTTGATGAAAAAGTGCCTTTAGAGCTTTTAGAAGCTTTTGAAAAAGGCATCGAAAGGATCTTGAAGGGCGAGCCGATGAATCAGGTACTGGGTTATTCGTGGTTTTTCGGCTATAAACTCAAAGTCAATGGCGATGTGCTGATACCCCGCTATGAAACGGAAGAACTAGTCGGCAACATCTTAGCTAAGATCGATACTTACTATAACGATCTTAAAACGATCACTTTGGCTGATATCGGTACCGGCTCAGGAGCTATTGCCATCGCTTTAAAAAAAGAAGAGCCAAGACTTAAAGTCTATGCCAGCGACATTTCTTCAAAGGCTTTGAAAGTGGCCAAGAAAAACGCTTCAGACAATGAAGCTGAGATTACTTTTTTAAAGGGCGATATGTTAAAGCCGCTCATTGAAAAGAATATCAAGCTTGATATTCTCATCTCTAATCCGCCCTATATCCCAAAAGATCAAAAGATCGAAGCTTCAGTCAAAGATTTTGAACCGCATGTGGCCTTGTTTGGGGGAGAGGACGGCCTATATTTTTATAAAGAGATCTTTAAAGATGCTCATAAAGTGTTGAAAGAAAATGCTTTATTAGGTTTTGAGATCGGTTACGATCAAAAGGAAGCTCTGCTGGAGCTTGCCAAAGAATACTTTAAAGATGCTAAAATAGAAGTACTGAAAGACATCAACTCTAAAGACAGGATGATGTTTATCAAAGAAGGGGGAAACTATGATGAATGATTATGTGATCACCTGCTGTTCGACAGCTGATCTGAGCGAAGAAGTATTCGCTGCTAACGGCATAACTTATGTACCGTTTACTTTTCATTTAGATGGTCAGGATTATGATGATGACTACGGCAAGAGTTTTAAGATAAAAGATTTCTATGAAGCGATGCGAAACGGCCATTCTCCGACCACCTCGCAAGTCAGTGTCGGCCGTTATGAGGAAATCTGGCGTCCGCTTTTAGAAAAGGGGCATGATATTATCCATATCACTCTTTCAAGCGGCATCTCTGGCACCTATAACAGCGCTCTTTTAGCCAAAGGGGCTCTTTTGGAAGAGTATCCGCAAAGAAAGATCGCCGTGATCGATTCTTTATGTGCTTCAAGCGGCTATGGTCTTTTAGTCATCGAAGCTTTGGAATATCAAAAAGCCGGTCACAGTTTTGATGAATGTGTCAAATGGATCGAAGAGATGCGTTTAAATGTTCATCACTGGTTTTTTCCAAGTGAATTGACTTATTTGGTAAGAGGCGGCCGGGTTTCCAAGGTTTCCGGTTTTGTCGGCAATACCCTTCATATCTGTCCGCTCATGAATGTCGATAATACCGGTCACTTGATCCCCAGAGCCAAGATCAGAGGCAAGAAGAAAGTCATCGCTGCCCAGATCGAAAAGATGAAAGAACACGCTCTAAAGGGTATAGACTATGATGGCACAGTCTATATCTGCAACTCTGACTGCATGGAAGATGCCTTATACTTAAAAGAGAATGTTTTAGCCACTTTCCCAAAGGTCAAAGAAGTAAATATCTACAGTATCGGCACTGTCATCGGTTCGCATACCGGCCCGGGTACTTTGGGCTTATTCTTTATCGGCGATAAGCGTATCGATTAAGATGAAGATAAGACAGATGTTCATTTACGGCTTAGCCGTACTCTTTATCTATCTGGCCTTGTTTGGGATCGAGTATTATCTTGTAAACTTCATCATTGAAATGTTTACTTATAATTACTTTATCAAGACAGTGATCTTTCTGATCCTGATCCTTGTCTTAAACCCGATCACTACTTATCTTATCGCCAATCTGATACCTTTAAAGATCTATGATCTGAGCGATGAAGCTATCTATCCGATCAAACCAGATGAAGACACTTTGGAATAGTGTCTTTTTTTAATAGCTCAGTCGTGCTAAAATGTTTATGTTATGAAGATTATGATTGCTGCCGGAGGAACAGGGGGACATATCTATCCCGCCCTTTCTTTGGCTGATGAACTTAAAAAAAGAGGTCATGAGGTGGTTTTTGTCGGCTCAAGAAGCCGCCTTGAAAGCACTCTGATCCCAGAAGCCGGCTATCCCTTTATAGCGATGGATATAACGGCTTGCGAAGGAAACCTGGTCAAGAAAGCCAAAGGACTGCTTTCGGTATTTATCAATTATTTCAAAGCTTTTAAGATGACCAAAGGTTATGATCTTGTCATCGGTTTTGGCAACTATATTTCGATCCCCATCGTCTTAGCAGCTAAAAAGCAGGGCATTAAGACGATGATCCATGAACAGAATTCTTATGTGGGAAAGGCTAATCGTTTTTTAGAAAAGAAAGTCGATCTCGTCATCGCTTCTTATGATGAAAGTCTGCCGCAATTCACCAATCCCCACACTTATCTTATCGGCAATCCCCGTCTTTCGATCGCTTGTCAAAGTCCTAAAGACGAAGGATTACTGCCTGAACTTGGTCTTGATCCATCTAAAAAGACAGTCGTGATCTTTTTAGGCTCTTTGGGATCGGCCAGTGTTGCTAAGATCATCAAAGAATATCTTTTAAACTTTAAAGACGATCATCAGATCATCTATGCGACCGGCAAGCGTTATTATGATATGTTTAAAGATATCAAACATCCAAATATCCGTATCTTAGAGAGGATCGATGCGATCGCTTATATGAAAGTTGCCGATCTTGCCGTCGTCAGGGCTGGGGCTACTACTTTAGCCGAGATCATGGGTATCGGTATCGCTGCCGTTTTGATACCTTCACCCTATGTCCCCAATAATCACCAGTATCATAACGCCATGGCTTTAGTAAACAAAGGAGCCGGCGTATTGCTTGAAGAGAAAGATCTTAGCGCTGCAAGTTTAAAAGAAAAGATCACTGAACTTTTAAACGATGATGAAAAAAGATCAGCGATCGCTGCTAAAGCTCATGCTTTAGCTAATGTCAATGTATTAGAAGATATTATCAAAAGGATCGAAGAATTATGGAAACAGTAAATTTTTTATCGTCACACGGCGATCTTAGGATCGATGCTTCCTTTAAAGACATCACGACGATCAAAATGGGCGGAAAGATCAAATATCTGGTATCGCCTTTTGATCTCAACCGTTTGCGTTTAATCACCACCTACTTAAAAGAAGAGCGCATCCCGTTTAAAGTTTTCGGGCGTGGTTCTAATATGATCTGCGGTTCTGGCGACTATGACGGTTGCATCATCCGCCTTGAACATTTGAATCACTATCATTTTGACAAAGACAGCGTCGAAGTAGAGGCCGGTATGATGGTGCCAAGGCTTGCCAATGTCTTGGCTTCGCAAGGCTTAAGCGGCCTCGAATTTGCAAGCGGCATCCCAGGTACGATCGGCGGTCTTGTCTATATGAATGCTGGCGCCTATAAAAAGTGCATGATGGATGTCGTTGAATCGGTCACTGTGCTTAAAGATGGTGAACTCTGTACTCTAAGTCGTGATGAAGTTCAATTCTCCTATCGCTCAAGCATCTTTCATAAGCATCCGGATTGGGTGATCGTGGCTGCCAAGATCAAACTGACTAAAGGCAGTGTCAATGAGATCAAAGAACTGATGGCAGACCGTTTAAGAAGACGCAAGGCCACTCAGCCTTTAGATAAGCCAAGTGCCGGCAGCTGTTTTAAAAATCCGGAAGGGGATTTCGCCTGGCGTTTGATCGATGCCGCCGGTTTTAGAGGTTATGAGTATCACGGCATCGTCGTTTCAAACAAGCATCCTAACTTTATTACCAACGAAAAAGACGGCAAAGCTGAAGATTTTATCGCTACGGCCAATCTGATCCAGGCGAAGGTCAAAAGCGAGTTCAATGTCGATCTCAAGATGGAAGTGGAGATATTTAATTGTTAAAGATCAAGAAAAAGGAAACATTGAGTACCGACAACTATCTGCTCAATAAACGCCACAACGCCCGAAGACGCAACAAGTTTACGACCCATAAACACCGTATCTTTTTATTGGCGCTCGCTTTGGGCCTTTTGATCATTACCGCCGTTTATTTTATATCGCCCTATTCCAATGTCTATAGTGTAGCGATCACAGGCAATCATTATTTCGATGATGATTTCTATGAAGAATTAAGTCAGGTAAGCGATGATTCCAAATATCTTCTGACGATCCCTGTCTTAGTTGAAAACCGGATCAAAAGCGATCCTTTGGTAGAAAGTGCCAATGTCGAGCTTTTAGATAACCGGGTCGTAAAGATCACTGTCAAAGAAAAAGAAGTCGTTGCCTATACTTATGACAGCGAACCATATCTGATCTTAAAAGACGGCAGTAAAGTGGCTTACGATGAAAAATATCTTTCCATATTAAGCTATATACCCTATCTTGAAGGCTACAGCGAAGATGATCTGAAGATCGTCATCAAGGGTTTTGAAAAACTGAATGCCAAAATGATCGATGAAATATCCGAGATTCACCGTTATCCTTTTTCTTATGATGACAAGATGATGGAAGTGATCATGAGAGATGGCAATTATGTTTATTTAAGTTATTATGCTTTACCGTTATTAAATAACTATCATGCCATCGTATCGGAACTGAATCACCCGGAAAAAGTGAACTGCATCTATATCGATGAGATGTCTAACGGTGCTTATACCAGTGCCTGCCCATTTTGGGAAGATGAGGATAAAGCCGATGCAAGCGAGGATCTTGAAGATGAAACACCGGCAAGTGATGAAGAGGCTACAAACGAATAATATTTGAAAGATGTTTTAAATATTGTATAATATTCATGCGTATAAGATAAGGAGTTTATTTTATGTCAATTAAGAAGAATACTGCTTTAGGAAGCATTAAGATCTCTGATGAAGCTATCGCTACTTTGACCGGCAGTGCGGTCATGGAGTGCTATGGCGTAGTGGGCATGGCTTCACAGAAAGTTATAAAAGACGGTTTTTATGAGTTGCTTAAAAGAGATAACTTCTCTAAAGGCGTCATCATCAACAACAAGCCGGAAGGTATTGAAGTTGATCTTTATGTAGTGATCAGTTATGGTGTTAAAGTTACCGAAGTGGTCAATGAGATCCAAAAGCGGGTTAAATATACTTTAGAAAAGACTTTAAACATGGATGTATGCAGTGTCAATGTCTATGTACAGGGAATAAAGGTGATCGGATAATGAATACGATAAACGGTACGATATTAAAAGAGATGCTTAAAAGTGCGGATGCCAATTTAAGCAATCGTCAAAAAGAAGTCGATTCTTTGAATGTGTTCCCGGTACCGGATGGCGATACCGGAACCAATATGTCGATGACTCTTTCAAACGGTGTCAAGGATGCTGTTGCTTCCTATAGTGAAAATATCGGCGATGTAGCCAAGGCTTTATCAAGAGGTCTTTTGATGGGAGCCAGAGGAAACAGCGGCGTTATCACTTCTCAGATCTTCAGAGGCTTTGCCCAAAGTGTCGAAGGCAAAAAAGAGATCAATACTGCTGAACTTTCGGCGGCTTTTGAAAATGGTGCCAAGGTGGCTTATAAAGCGATCATGAAGCCGGTCGAAGGTACGATTTTGACCGTCATCAGAGAATCAAGCTGGTATGCCAACCACTATTTTAATGAACATCGTGATCTGACCATCGAAGAATATTTTGATAAACTTATCGAATATGCCAAGGATTCTTTGGAACATACTCCGGAATTATTGCCGGTCTTAAAAGAAGTCGGTGTCGTCGATTCAGGCGGTACAGGCCTGCTTATCATCTTAGAAGGCTTTAAGGCTTATTTGGATGGAGAACCGTTTGTAAAAGAGCAAGTCGATGACAGTGTAACTTCTAATGCAGCATTAGAAGTGGAGAATGATGAATTCGGTTATTGTACAGAATATATCATTCGTTTAAACGATAAGAATTTTGACGAAAACATCCTTAAAAATAAATTGGCCAAGATCGGTGAATCTTTGGTAGTTGTTAAGGATGAGGATATCATCAAAGTCCATGTCCATACTCTGACTCCGGGCGATGCCCTTAATATCGCTCAAAGATATGGAGAATTTATCAAACTGAAGATCGAAAACATGCAAGAGCAGCATTCCCATTTAGAAACCAAGGAAACTAAGAAGGAATTGAAAGAATACGGTATCATCAGCGTCTGTTCGGGTGAAGGGTTAGAAAAACTCTTCAAGGAATTAAGAGTCGACACGATCATAAACGGCGGCCAGACGATGAATCCTTCTTGCGAGAGCTTTGTAGAAGAGATCAATAAGCTCAATGCCAAACATATCATCATCCTGCCAAACAACTCCAATATCATTCTGGCAGCCAATCAGGCCAAGGACATCTTAAGCGATCTTGACATCCATGTCTTGGATACCAAGACGATCCCGGAAGGTATTTCGGCTTTGACCATGTTCTCGCCTGAAGCGGATGTTGAAGATAATTTAGCTGAGATGAAAGAAGCGATCTCCAATGTCGATTCCGGTTCAGTTACTTATGCGATCAAAGATACTTCTTTCAATGGTATCGAAGTTAAAAAAGGCGACTTTATCGCTATGACCAACAAAACGATCGTTGCGGAAAGTCCTGACCGTTTAGAAGCTACACTGGGTCTTTTAAATGAAATGTTTAAAAAAGAAGACAGTGAACTTATCACTTTGATTACCGGCGAAGGTTCAACTGAAGAAGAGATCGCTACCATCAGCAAGTACATCGAAGAGAACTCTGATCTTGAGTTAGAACTGATCAAGGGTGATCAGCCGGTCTATTCTTATCTGGTAGGAATTGAATAATCAGAACAAAGCACCTTTAAAGGGTGCTTTTGTTATGGCCTGATTAAAAGGATATGTAATAGTTATTTCTTCACGTATTTTGTTGTTAAATTTTAGGAAAATATTAAAAGAGAACTACCTTAAATTAAAAGACACAAAATTGAACCTCTAATAATTTCTTTTTTTATTTGACACTGCCATACATCCAAAGCTGTTTTTATAACCTGTACTGTATTTAGATAGATATTGAATATTTACATTCGAGTATTATCTAATATAATAGAGATATATCGAATAAGATATTAGATAAAGATCTAATGTAGGAGGGTATATGCAGAATTCTTTACTTAAAAACCGCAATTATTGTTTGCTTCAGGGGGCTAATTTAATAAACAGACTTGGTGATAATGTTGATGCGATCGCTCTTTCGTGGCTGGTCTATGAAGTGTCGGGAAATGCTTCTGTTTCAGCTGTCAACTTTGCGATCAATTATCTGCCGACGGTATTTCTTCAGCCTCTTATGGGAGCTATGGTCGCCCGCAAAGATAAAAAGAGCGTCATGGTCTTTGCCGATGCGATGCGGATGATCATTGTTGCTGTCTTGGCTTTGACAGTTTTAAGTGGACATGCCAATACTCCCATTATCTTAACAGCGACCTTTTTGATGTCTTGTTTTGAAACATTGCGTCTGCCAAGTGCTAACGCCATCATTCCGTTAGTTATTACTGAAGATGAATATAAAGCCGCTGTTTCTTTTTCTTCTTCACTTTCCAGGATGGCTGAACTTATCGGCATGGGTCTGGCCGGCCTTATCGTTGGCATCTTTGGCATCTATACCGCCATCTTCTTTGATGCCTTCTCTTTTGGAGTGAGTGCCCTGCTTTTGAGTTTGATGAAGATCAAAGAAACGATAAAACCAAGCAAGAAAAAACGAGTCTTCTTTAAAGACTTTAAAGACGGCTTGGCTTATGCCTATACCAATAAGATCATCTTATACTTATGTATCATTGCTGCTTTGGCCAATATGCTGATGGTGCCGTTTAACGCCTTGCAGTCAGCTTTCGTTACTGATTTTTATCATGGCGATGCCGCATATCTATCATTGATGGGTATTGCTTTATCATTAGGATCGCTTTTAGGAGCTGCTCTTTATCCCAAAGTCAGCACTTTGATCAAAAGCAAGATGATGATCGTCATCCTCTTTTTTGCCGGCTCTTTTTATTACCTTGGTCTATTATTAGCCGGTTATCTTGCTGACAGGTATCTTTTGATCGCTGCCATCATCATCGTCAATTTCATCACCGGTGTCATCATCGGCATCGCTAATTGTCATCTTTCCGTCTTGCTTATGATTAAGACTCCGCAGGATTATTTATCAAGAATAGGCAGTTTATCCAATGCCTTCAGCACTTCCATGATCCCTATAGCTTCCTTTATCGTCAGCGCATTGGTATCTTTCATATCTTTAGAGGCATTATTTGCTCTAAGTGGTATAATTATCTTAGTTTTAGGTGTCTTTTTATCACTGACTAAAAAGATGGAGGTCTTGAATGAATAAATTTACTGTTTATGATCAGCCGCTTTGGATATATGAAGCTCTGGAATTATTGACGATCAAAGCCAATAATCTTCTTATTGCTTATGAAGATAATGAAATGGTCGATAAGACCAGTGCCAAGATCATTAACACTCATCTTGAAAAGATTCTGAACGATCTTGACCTCAGTCAGACAAAAACTTATTTTGAATACTACAAAAACTATAAAACTTCTTTAGCCAAATGTCTTTTAAACAGTTTTGCTACCGTTTTTGAATTAGATGATAAAGAATTTGTCAAAAAGAAGATAGCTGCTTTTATGAACTCTAAGATCAACAGTATTGAACTAAGCGAGCGTTTAAATATCCAATATGAACCTGAAACGACTGCCCCGCTTAAAGCTCTTTTAGATTTGAAACTTGAGGATAAAGAACTTCTGGCCTTGATCAAAACTTTCAGTGATCCTTTTAAAACAGTCGATACGATTTATGAAATGATCGAAACTATAAAAAATAAACTTGAAATACTATTTGCAGAATTAAAAGAATATCCGATCTACGAGGAATATTTAACATTCTATAAATATGATAAAACCAGAGATCTTTTAAAAAAAGCCAATGTCGATTATGACGGTACTATAATCGTCGCTCCCAGTTTAGTTCATTATCGCAGTTTAATGATAAATATGGACGATGATCGCAAAGATCCGCTTTTGATCGTATCAGGATTCTCTTTAAAAGTAGGCTCTATTGAAAAGCATGATTTTATCAAAGACAGTTTCAAAGAAAGACTTGATCATTTTATTAAAGTCCTTAATGATAAAAGCAAGCTGGAAATAATCAAACTGCTGAAAGAAAAAGAGATGTATGGGGCAGAAATAGCCAAGGCTACCAATTTAAAAACTTCTACCATCTCTTATCATGTGGATGCTTTGATGAATGCCGGCATCATTAAAGCCAAAAGGCTCAACAACAAGATCTATTATCAATATGATAAAGCCAACGCTCTTAAAATATTAGATTATCTTAAAAAGATCTTTGAATGATCTATTTCAGTGTTTCTGTCATCTTCCTATAGAGCTCATCAGCTCTTTTAGTATCTTTGATACTTTTATAATAATCAATGAGTATATCATTTACTAAGACATATTCATCTTCATCGTAGGGTATATCAAGATCATCTAGTAGTTTAAAAGCTTTATCAAGATTATCATCACTGAAACCTTTATCAAGGATATCTTTTAATAACTTAGATAACCTATAAGTCTTTTCATGACTGTTATCATCACACTTTATAAAATAGTCATACCATTTATCAAAGTTATCTTTATCTTTTATCTTAAAGAAGAACTCTAAAACTAATTCAAAAGTAGAATATGTGAATCTTTTAAGATCATCTTCATTATCTAAACTTTGAATATATCTATAAGTTCTCTTCTTATCATTACTTCTTTTAACATGACACCAAAGGATGTTTTGAAGTGCTGCATTGGCATTTTTTTCTACGAAATTATTTCCAGTTCCGAAGTTTTTATGATAATTTATAACGGTTTTATATATTTCAATAGCTTTATCTGTTTCGTTTATATCAGAGTAGATATTACCTAATATAAGATAGCAGTTGTAGACTCTGTTGATAGCTTCATATTTTTTCAATATTTCGATGGCTTCACTGATATAATCTTTAGCCTTTAAATATTTTTTCTCATGATTCAAGATCCTGATATATCTATGGGCAAGCATAGCAAAGCCAAGGTCTTTATCAGTCTTGATATCTAATCCTTCTTCTATATATTTTTTAGACTTTAAATAATCTTTAATTCTTCTATAATATACACTTATATAATCCAATACTCTTTGTTTATCTTCAGATGAAAGAAATGACATCTGTTTAGATAATATTTCATTTATAGTATCTTCACATAAGCTATCCTTTTTATACATTCGATATATAAACTCATAGGCATAATATCTATGCTTGCATAATGAATTCAATATATTATCTTTATTATCTTCTATCTTATCGTGATATTCATTCACTATATCATCATCAAGTTTTACTACACCAAGATACATATTATCAAGTAATGCATCATAATATTCTATTAACTCTGGATCAATAATAAAAGATATACCTAGTTTATCAAAGATATAAACTAAAGTATCATAATGGCCGTAATAAACACCCTTTTCAATTCTGGAAAGGCTAGAGGGGCTGGCATTACAGATCAAGGCTGTTTTTTCAAGTGTGTAACCCTTTTCTTTACGGTATGATTTCAATATTACAGAAATTGTTTTTTTATATTCATCTTTCATAAAGATACCCTATCTATCAGTATATCATAAAAGGAAGTAGAAAATTTTGCGAATTTTTATGGTGTTTTGTCTGTTTTTTTAGAAAAAAATATCAATCTATTTTAAGTACAATGAAGTAAATAGAAGGAGGATAAGATCATGACAGATTTTGCAAACAAAAATAATCATCTTAAACAATTCATTGTCTTGATCGTTATTACTGTGGCCGTCTTTATCTTGACGACATGGCTAGTAGCTGTGTTATTTGACAAGGGAGTGTTTAACTTTGGTGCTATCCTTGACTTCAGTTTTAAAGATGTCTTTAAACCTTTCGCTGAATACTATGTTATTTTTGGTGGTTTTGGCACTTTGATCATCTTATATTGTGCTTATAGAGTACTCAAGATCTCTGGCGGTCAGGATGGTTATTCCAATTTAAGTTTTATGGTCAAGTGGTGGCGAAGCGAGATCGTTATCGGATATCTGGTCATGTTTTTAAGTATTGCATTAGGAAAGCTTATCCCTCAGATCTCTTTCTTTATAGCCCCTCTTTCAATCATTATCATGATACCGTTTACGGTATTATATGTTGGATTAGTGTATATTTTAAAGAATTGGTAATTACTTACGATTACTAATGCAGAGATATTTTGTGTTTAGGCGTGACTTTCAGTCATGCCTAAAGTGCTTTAAGTAAATTTGTATTTTTTTTCATAACGTTTATAATATTCTTAAAAATATACTTTTTATATTTAATGTTATATAGATACTAAGGTGTTATTATGAAGCGATCATTGTATTTTAAAAGAAATATTATTAACACTATTCTATTAGTAATAGTTCTTTTTGCAGTGCTTGCTTTAGTGATGTTTGCATTTGTGATGAAGGCATCTGGCGATGATCTGAAAGAGGCCGTCATTTCTAATTATAACCGCAATATCAACATTCATGGCAATTTGACTTTTGGCTATTTTAAAGACAAAGAACATTATGATAAACAATTAGCCACAGTTGAAGAGATGATCGATGGACTTAAAGAGCTGGATGGTATTGAAGATGTAGCTTATGAGTATGCTACTAAAAACGGTTATTTTACTTTTGCTGATAATATCGATGATCTATCTGAATTTGAAGCTTTATGGTTTACTGATATGTTTGAATTTGAATATGTGAGCCTTGATAATTCATCAAGAGTCAATAAAGAAGATACGACACTCTTTTTGTCTAGACAGGATCTAAGTACCTTGCCTGATATTTATAATGCGACATCTATCATGACTAAAGAAGAAGAGATGATCGCTTACAAACACACTCTTACTTTTGATTATCGTTTTAGCGATGAAGTAAATCGTCTTAGCAGCATTTTTACTTTGGCTGGTGTTACCGGCGACAATATTTCTTATATTCAAAACGGTTCCTTTGATATTTTAGAGGGAAGGATGTTTACAAAGGAAGAAATTGAAAATGGTGCTAAGGTGATCATTTTGCCAGTCAATACCTTTTATATAGAAGATGGACCGGTCAGAAACAGGAAAGTAGCGATCGGCGATATGATCCCGCTTAGTATAAATGATGAAGATGAAGTGTTATATACCGAGTATTATGAAGTCATTGGCTTGCACAATGGCGGCACATGTATTTCGGTTGATTATACCGGTGAATTACCGTTTTCTATCGATTACAAGTATGAAGATGATTATTATGATACAGCCTATATCCCTTATAAGAACCTAAGTTCATTATTTGAAAAGATCGACAAGATCAGAAGTGAAGAAGATCTGCCTTTAATAAACAATGTAGACAAAAATTTTGAAAGGACAGATAAATTTGATCCAAGCGATTATTATACGCTCAGTGACATCAATATTAAATTAAAAGAGGATATGACTTCAGAAGAATACTATGACATCATCAGTTATTTAGAGAAGTATTTTAATGATCTTAATAAAGATTCAATGTTTCCTTATATGTATGATTCAAATGTAGGGTCTTTTTCCAATGTAGCCGGTTCGATCGCTTCTTTAAAGATCATCTTTGATGTGGCAAGCTATATCAGTGTCATTGCTGTTTTCGGCACTACCTTTGTCTTATTGACAAATGAGTTTAAGAAACGTTTTAAAGAAAGGGCTATCTGGTTATCTATGGGTGAGAAGGATCGACATATTTATAAAGATTTTTATCTTGGTTATTTTATGATCGGTCTTATAAGCTTTGGCCTTGGAGCTGTGATATCTTATATTCTCAGCGGCCTTTTAAAACAAAATCTCGTAAATGACAATCTTGCAAACAACACCATCGATAGTGCCGTTACAGGACTTTTCAATGATTATCTTTATGACGATCATCTTTGGATCTATCCTTTGGTGTTTGTTATATGGATCTTGATCTATTCGCTGTCTTTTATCCTGGCTGCTCATTTTAATAAAAGACGAAGCATTAAAGAAATGCTGACAAAGGAGTGATATTGATGCTGGAAGTGAAAAATGTAAGTTACAGCTATGAAGATGGCGCAAGCCGGCGTCTGATATTAAAAGATATCGATGTCAGTTTTAAAAGCGGCACTTTTTATACGATTACCGGTGAAAGCGGCAGCGGCAAGACGACCCTTTTATCGCTCTTGGGGGCTTTGGATCGGCCGCAAACGGGAGATATCCTGTTTAATGGTCAAAGTATCTATGATGATCCTTCAACCTATCTTAGCAAACATGTCGGTTTTGTATTTCAGTCATACAATCTCATTGACTATATGACGGCTTATGAGAATGTCAAAGCATCTTTAAACATCGCCAAAGTCAATAAGAGTCCTGAAAATATATATGGTCTTTTAAATGTTTTGGGCATCGGCAAAGATAAAGCTGATCGTTTGGTAAGCAAGCTTTCCGGCGGCGAGATGCAAAGAGTGGCAATCGCCAGAGCTATCGCTAAAAGTCCTTCTATTCTTCTTTCAGATGAGCCGACCGGCAATCTGGATGAGCAAAACAGCCGCTTTGTATGCGAGATGTTTAAGATCCTGGCTCATAAATTAGATCTTTGTGTGATCATGGTCACTCATGATCTGAATCTGGCTAAGAAAAGCGATGTTATATATCGCATATATCTTGGTGATAAGAGGTTGATCCATGAAACGCTTTAATTATGCTTTGCTTTATTTAAAAAGAAATCCCAAGATGACCTTTTTAGTTTTCGTCATATCTTTTATTATGATCAATCTCATCATCATAACCCTGAGTTTATATAAAGTCAGTGTTGCCACTAAGAATTATTCTGTTGATGCGATTGATTATCATGTAAAGATAAGCGGCGATGTCTGTGAAGGAGTTTATGAGGATAATCAGGGCATCTATAACAAGATCAAAGCTTTAAAAAGAGAACTTGATGAATTTAAGGATTTTGAAGGGGTAAATAAAATAGAATATCATCTGGTGGTAAATGCTTACGGCAAAGAAGGTGATCTTGAAGAAAACAAGAATCGGTTTTATGGTCAGGATGATCTGCAGGATGGCGAGATCATCGTTTATGAGGGCTATTTAAACGATGATGGTCAAAAAGCCCAAAAAGGCGATACTTTAAGTTTCATCCTGCCGGTCTTTGCGAATGATTATCCTTTAAAAGATGAGATCATTTATTCTGAAGAGGTGACTTTTAAAGTGATCGATACATATCAAAAAGAAGATGAATATTCTTTTGATCCATTATATATAAACAATGATGAAGTCTTAAAGATCATGGAAAGATTGTACGAAATAAGAAAAGACAATATCGATAAACGTTATTTCTTGAATGATGACGGCAGTATTTATGAACCGATGATATATCAGCCTGTCATTTATGCCGATGATTATCCATCGCTTTTAAAGATCAATGATTATTTAAGAAAACTCACTGTTTCTTTTAATACATCATCTGACGAGGCCGGATCGCTTAAAGTTGAAAGCACTATCGATGAAGCTTTGAAGATCGTTGGTTCCATCAACAATTATTCCTATATCATTATCGCTATCCTGTTGGTTTTACTGCTGGCTTTGATCATCGCCTTCAATACGATCTTAAATATCTTCTTAAAAGACCGAAGAAGGGAGTTTGCGATACGCATCTCTTTGGGCGATGATATAAAAGCTGTCAAAACCCAGTGTTTTAAAGAATTGATGTGTGTTTATCTTCCTGCCTATCTTATAACTTTCGGTGTCGCTTCTTATATCTCGCATCTGATATTGCAAGAGATCAAGGAATTAAATCTCAACGAACAAAGAGCGATCTTTATTGCCGATAACCGTTATGCAGAGTTTGAAAGTTTGAATACAACTATAAACAGTATTTATGACATCAAGATAGATCATATCGTGATCTTGGCGGCTTTCTTGATCGGAATCATCATCATTGGCGGTATCGTTAATTTCAGTTTCCGCAAATTTAACCGTATCGAACTGACTAATCTATTAAGAAATGAGTAAGGATATATAAGGGGGAAAAGCTTATGAAACTCAATAATATTACTAAAACTTATCAAAACAAAAATAATAGGGTCGCTGCCTTGCTTTTGTCATTTGGCATAACCAAAGGAGTCTTTAAAAGAAGCTGTCTGACGATAAAAGGTTTTGAAATCATCGCTCTAGGTTTCTTGTCACTGGCGATGATCGGTGTTTCATATCTCCTCTTTGATCTAAGAAACAGTGATCTTTTATGGCTTTTGGCGGTCGTCATCGTGGTTCTTTTAATAGAGTCTTTAATGTTATGGCGTTTTATCAAAGATATTAAGAATGATGAAATAAATACCATCCTGAAAAACGGTTAAATGCCTGGCAAGATGTTGAATGTTACAGGTAAAAATGTTAGAATGTTTCTCGTGATAGGGGAGTAGTTGACCTGATGGTTATTAAGCCAACACACCGATGGATCAAATCTGGTTTAATATTAAACAACAAGACCTATTGCCAAGAAAAGGGGCAGTAGGTCTTTTCTTGACTTATTAAAGTCATTAGGTAATATGTCAAGTAATATCTAATTTCTTTAAATTCTAGTTCTTTGAAAAAATGCGCACTATTAAAACTACTTTTTCTAAAAGTTAAGAAAAAGCTTTGATGATGGATTATCTA
>CALVFL010000025.1 GCA_944326825.1 uncultured Erysipelotrichaceae bacterium | reverse complement strand
CACCTCCTTTCGTATGAGGTAAGCATATAGTAAAGAAAAAAGATAACCAACTAGATCGACTTATTTTCACCAAAATTGGTGAATTTTAGTCGGCCGGAATTGGTTATCTTTACTGTACCATTATCATTCATATTCATATCTTATCATATCGATCAAATATCTGCTCCATAATTCATAAAAAGCACCAGTCATATAACCGGTGCTTTGCTACATAGGATTATTTATTGATTATTCAATAGTAATAGTCTTTGGACCTTCTACTTCCTTGACTTCCTTGTTAGGAACAGTGATCGTTAAGATACCATTATCAAATTTAGCTTTAATATCTTCATGAGTAACTGCTTCGCCAACATAGAAACTTCTGGAGCAGCTGCCTGAATATCTTTCCTGTCTGATGACATTGCCCTTGTTATCTCTTTCTTCATCGCTGACATTGTGTGCAGCTTTGATATTCAAATAACCATCTTTAAGTTCAATATTTACATCTTCTTTCTTATAGCCAGGAAGTTCCATATCTAAGATATAGTTGCCATCCTTTTCACTGATATCTGTTCTCATCATATGATTAGTATTGCTGAAAAACGGATCGGTGAATGCACCATCAAAGAAATCATCAAATAAATCAAAATGTCTTCTGTTCATAGGTGAATATTTCATAATATCACGCTCCTTTTACAACATATTTTAATACTTAAAATATATCACCATAGGTCTTATCTCAACCTACAACTATATTATAATCCACTCTTTAGCAAAGTCAATAGGAGAGTGCTAGAAAATATAAATTTTATTAAATTATTTCACAAAGTTAAACTTTTAATAGCCTTCATTAAAAAGTTGAAATATATTTAAGTTTTTACTTATTTTCTGTAAAAAGTACAATATTTTTAAAGTTTTTTAGGAATATATGAAAAAACACCATCTTTTAAATGGTGTCAGTTTTCGATTTTGCGTACTGCTTTGGCTGGATTTCCATAAGCTAATGTATTAGCTGGTATATCTTTAGTGACTACGCTGCCGGCACCGATCACGCTGCCCTATCCTTAGCATTCATAATAGTGCCAAAAAACTTTATAAAAACGAGTATTAGTTATCACAGATTTGTTTAAAAAGTCTTTTCGCAACTAAAATTAGCAATAATATAAATGCTACAATAAACGTTGCCGTCAATTTCTCAGCACTTGTACCTGTATCCACGATTATGATATCCTCATTTCTGAATATAATATCAAGTGTTATATCCGTATCTACATCTTTCAATAATAAGGCATTATATTTAATAGCTAAAGTAGTATCTTCGCCATTTAATAATACTTTATCTAACTTTGCGTCATTCCCAGGAAAGAACTTGATTATATAATTCTCGTTTTCGTAAACTGTTATAACGCTGTTCTTTTCATACAAAGTATCATCGATCATAATATAGCCTTCACCATATATATTAAAATGCAATGAATATGTTTTAGGAACAGTCGTGTAAAAAGTCGTGTCATCAGCAAAGATGATAGAGCAAGCACAAAAAAGAGAAGTTGTCAGCACTAAAAAGCCAACTAATAACTTTTCTGTTAATTTCATCGTTTGCTCTTTCTTTTAAAATATCATTCTGAATCAACTACAACTTCAGCAGTAAATGTCATAGTACTGGAATATTTACCAGCTAAAGCTTTTCCCCAGTCTGCACTTTGAATGACTAAACGATACTCTTCTGCAAAAGGATTTTTGCTACCAGATGTAGCTTCAAAAGAAGCATATTCTTCTAAAGTTCCATCGACTTTTCCTAAAAATATAATGGAATCTCCCGAATTAGCTTCTATGGAACTAGGGAATACACCTGATTCAGATGAACTATAACGCAAAGAATAAGGTATTTCTGTTGTTACCTCTGGATCATCGCACTTGAAAGATTCGTATGTTATTGTTACCTGTAAATTTTTATTCTCTGCAAAGCCGCTCCCGTCAGTTGCCGTAATTGGTGTTATTTTGTGAGAAACCTCTCCAAAAGGTATCTCCTGGTCTTCTGGTACTTTTAAAGTATATGTTGCCGATGGAACAGTGGTTGTAAATGTTGTTTCTTCTGCATTTAAACCTAGCGGAACAATAAGGGTCATGCACAATATAACTAAAGATAAAGTTAGTAATTTTTTCATTTTTGTTATCCTCCTTTTCTAACTTACGATTAGTTTTAATTTAATTTCGCCTCCATTCAATGGCGATTTTTTTTGATCAAAGCTAAAGCAAGAATATTTGAGTATAGCACTATAAGTCCCCTCTTTTAATTCCTGTGTTAATTCTAAAGGTTCTGAATTATTACCAGGACTTATATAATCAGATTTCCATAATAAAGTTTTATCTTCTAAATAGAGCGATATTACAAAATAACAATCATTCTCTGTTGGATTATTTAATGATATACTTTGGCTAGTTGAGTTAGCAACCAATGATAACGCTTCGTATCCAGGTATGTAAATTGCATCTTCTTTTTCCACAACCTCTTTATTGCCTCCGCTATCGCCAACGCCAACGACACTGGCGTCTTTTTCTCTATATAAAAAAAGAAAAATACTCAGCAATAAGCAGATGATCGATATAATAAAGATTAGATACGAACTTTTCTTTTTCAAGCAATCCTCCCTTGCTTACAATTATATATATATATATATAGTCAATACGACGTCTAATATAAATATCATTAGGTGTTAAACATATATTTGACAATATTCCCAAATTACTAAAGGTAATAAAAACACCATCTTTTAAATGGTGTCAGTTTTCGATTTTGCGTACTGCTTTGGCTGGATTTCCATAAGCTAATGTATTAGCTGGTATATCTTTAGTGACTACGCTGCCGGCACCGATAACGCTACCCTTACCGATAGTGACGCCACCCAGTATCGTAACATTGCTGCCGATCCATACATCATCTTCTATGATTACGCTTTTAGCCATCTCTAAGCCTTTGTTGCGGTTTGCAATATCTAAAGGATGGCTGGCACAGGAGATATTCAAAAATGGTCCGATAAAACAATGATCGCCGATCGTTATGGGAGCAGTATCCATTAGATAGGCACCATGATTGATATAACAGTCTTTGCCGATAATTATGTTTTGACCATAATCACAATATAAAGGTGCCAATATCTCCGTGTTATCACCAAGCGATGCAAATAACTGCTTTAAAATAATTTTGCCTTTAGCTTCATCGCTATACGGCAATGAGTTAAAGGCAAAACATAAATCTTTAGCTTTTAAACGCAGATCTTTAAGATCCTTGTCATTTGCATCATACCAGGTGTTTAAAGGTATCTTATTCAGCACTGATGCTGTCTAAATAAGTATCTAAAGTAGCAACAATACCATCAGTAACTTCTGTACCTACTGAATAGCAAGTGCTCTTTAAATCTTTAGCGACCTTTAAATTGCCATCGTTATAAACGTATAAATTGGTCTGTCCGTTCTTTAAAATATAAGCGATGTTGGTTTCAGAGATCTCGCTCTTTTCGATCTCAGTAGCCTCTACATCTGTCAAAGCAGTATTTACTTCTTTCAAAGCAGTACCGAAGTCAGTCAGATCATCAGGCAGAGCAGCTGCTGAAGTAGAACCAGAACCTGTATTGTAATATAAGGCAATACTTTCTAAGTTCTCATCGTTGATGTCTTCTAATACATCGGCGACAGTAACAGTTGTGGTTTCTTCTGACTCTTGTCCGTTTGAGCAGGCAACAAGTCCTAAAACCATCATTACTGCCAATAATAAAGCTAATAATTTTTTCATATCTTCCTCCTTAGTCCTGTAATCAATTCTATCGCTAACTACTTATTTATTCAACTTATTTTGCGGATATTTTAAGATGTCTTTTAACATTTATTTCCTATTTATATAAAGGCATTTATGCTAGAATGATGCTAAAGAGGTATATGATATGAAACAAAGATTCAGCATTAACTTTAACGGATTCAAACGTTCTGTAACTCCTAAAAATAAACCGGTCATCCTGACGGTATTGATCTTATTGATCGTGGATGCACTTTTGATCTACATCTTCCATCCGCCTTTCAATATCCATTCACCGGCTTTTATCTTTTATCTTGTATTATTCTTTTCATTCATCTTTATCATAAGTTATGTTTTAAACATCTCTTCTAAGATTAGTCCTAAGTCTTATCGGAAGGTAAATAAATACAGCGGCATAGCCATGGCAGTTATAGCTTTGATCATCGCCTTGAGTGCGCTTTTTACATCTTCGATCTTTAATGCCAAAGAGTATGCTGCCCGTATCAGTGTAAAAGAGGCTTCTTTTGATACGATCTCGGAAGTAGACTTTAATAAGACGCCGATCATTGACCGTATCTCGACAGAAGCTTTGGGAGATAGAGTGATGGGCCAGATGCCCGATCTTGTATCGCAGTTTGAAGTCAGTACCGACTATACACAGATCAGTTATAAAAACAGTGTCTATCGGGTAACTCCTTTAGAATACGGCGACTTCTTTAAATATCTGACTAACCGTGACGAGGGTATTCCTGCCTATATCCTTGTCAATTCCACGACTGGGGAAGCTGAACTGGTCAGACTCTCCGATCTGGGGCTTGAGGGTATGCGCTATGTGCCATCAGCGATGTTTAATGAAAATCTGATGCGTAAACTGCAGCTTGATTATCCTTTTGAGATCTTCGGCAGTCCTTCTTTTGAGATCGATGATGAAGGACACCCCTGGTATGTCTGCACTACTTATACCTATAAAGCTATGGGTACGAAACGCTCGGTAAGCGGCGTTGTCCTGTTTGATCCGATCAGCGGTGATTCCATTAAATACGATAGTCCTCTTGATGCCCCCAAATGGGTCGATCGGATCTATCCTGAAAGTTTAGTCATTGAAGAAGTCGATAACTACGGCAGTTTAAAAGACGGCTTTATCAATTCGATCATCGGACAAAAAAATGTCATCTTAACATCTGAAGGTTATAACTATTTAGAAAAAGACGGCGACATCTGGATCTATTCCGGTCTGACTGGTGCCAGCTCCGATTCTGCCAACCTTGGTTTTATCTTGGTAAACCTTAGAACGCACGAAGCCTTAAATATCTCATCGCCAGGCGCCAACGAAATATCGGCCATGGCTTCAGCCGAAGGCAATGTCAAAAACTACGGCTATACGGCAACTTTCCCGCTTTTAGTAAATGTCGGCGGCAATCCGGTCTATCTGATGTCTTTAAAAGATGATGCCGGTCTTATCAAGATGTATGCCATGGTCGATGCGACTGATTATCAGAAAGTGGCAACTGTTTCTATTGATGAAGGTCTTGAAGCGCTCAAGGACAACTTCATTTCCGAAAATATCAATGACTTTAATAACAGTTCTTTAAAAGAGGCTACTGTAACTATCAAAAACATCACTTTCCTAAATAGTGGCGGCATCACTAAAGCCTTCATCGTTTCAAGTGATGATGAACACTATAAAGTTGAATTAAATGAAGAAAATGAAGATGTCTTGGCTTTCTTAAACCCAGGGGACATCGTTGATATAAGTTATAGTCCAAGCGATGTCAATATCATCAAGGAGATCAAACGCCATGATTAACTGTCTTGTCGTCGGCATCGGCGGCTTTATCGGTTCAATCTTCCGTTACCTGTTTTCTAAACTGACGATCATCAAAGGCTCTTTTCCCCTTAATACCCTTCTTATCAACATCATCGGTTCTTTAGCTATCGGCATCATTGCTGCCCTGGTTTTAAAAAATCTTGATTTTGATGAAAAGACAGTCTTATTTTTAAAGGTGGGGATCTGCGGGGGCTTTACCACTTTTTCAACCTTTGCCTTAGACAGTTTTGAGCTTATAAATAAAGGAGATTATTTGGGATCTTTTCTCTATATCCTTTTAAGCATCGTATTATCGATCGTTTGTATCTATCTTGGTTTTTATGTAATAAAACGTTTATAAAGGAGGCGACTTCATGAAAAGGACAGCAGCTTTTTTCGATATTGACGGTACTCTTTATAGAGAAGGTCTGATCACTGAAGTATTTAAAAAAATCATTCGTTATGATCTCGTCGATGAAAACTTATGGCACGATGAAGTCAAACCGGCATTCATGAAATATGATCGAAGACAAGGCGAATATGACGATTACCTTTTAAAGATGGTCGATATTTATAAAAACGGCATCGTCGGCATATCTCAAGAACACATCAAGCACATTGCCGACATCGTTATCAGACAAAAGGGCGAAAGAGTCTATACTTTCACAAGAGATGAGATATTAAGGCATAAAAAAGAGGGGCATCTTGTCATTGCCGTATCTGGTTCACCTTTGGAGCTGGTTGAAGCGATGGCTAAGAAATACAACTTCGATGACTGCAAGGGAACGGTATATAAAATTGATGATAAGGGTTATTATACCGGCGAGATCATACCGATGTGGGATCATGAATCCAAAAGAAAAGCTCTTAACGAATTAAAGGAACGCTATGACATCGATTTTGAAAGCAGCTATGCCTATGGCGATACAACAGGCGATCTCGATATGTTCAATCTTGTCGGACATCCCTATGCCATCAACCCTACTCATGAGCTTTTAGATAAGATCTCTTTAAGCAAACCGCTAAAAGACAAGATAAACATCATCGTTGAAAGAAAGAATGTCATCTATCATCTTGATCCCAATAATATCAATATCAACTAATAAAGGATCCTCGTGGTCCTTTATTTCTCCATAGCATGTTCAATAGCCATATCCAAGATCGTCTTGACATGTTCATCATCTAAAGAATAGTAGATCATCTTGCCATCTCTTCGGCTTTTGATAAGCTTAGAGATCCTTAAAGTCTTAAGCTGATGAGATACTGATGATTGTGACATCTCGATGCATTCAGCGATCTCATTTACACATAATTCTTTATTTAATAATGTTACAAGGATCTTAAGTCTGGTTTCATCGCCCATGACTTTAAAGAAGTCAGCGGCTAACCTTAATTCCTCTTTATTCAATACACATTTTTCTTTATTCATTAGTTTACCTTCCAGTTAATTATAATCTAATCAGGATATATTTTAAAGATAATATTTATGTATTGACATATGAATATATGTTCATATATACTAATGTCATGGAGGATAAACACTATGAAAAAGACTTATAAGATCGAAGTGGATTGCGCAAACTGCGCCAATAAAATGGAAGAGGCCGCCAAAAAGACGCCGGGTGTAAAAGATGCAGTAGTCAATTTCATGACCTTGAAGATGAATGTAGAATTTGAAGATGGCCAAGACATCAAAGAAGTGATGGCGAATGTCCGCAATAATTGTAAAAAAGTCGAAGATGAATGTGAGATCTATCTTTGATCTTTAAATTAGAAGGATGTGACAAAGATGACTGAATATATCATCAACGGTTTATTTATAATCGTCATACTGATGGCTTTAGGCTTGCTGGTATATAGCCGCAACCCTCAAAGCAACATGACCAATAAACAGCGAAAGATGCTTTTGAGGATCCTTGTAGCCACGATATTCCTTTTAGTTATCGAGCTTTTGCCATCAAGCCTGTTTGAAGGCCGTTTAGGTTATTTATTTAATCTGACTTTATATCTTATCGATTATCTTATCATCGGTTATGATATCCTGCTTAAAGCTCTTAAAGGCATTAAGAATAAACAGGTTTTAGATGAATGTTTCTTAATGACTTTAGCGACTTTGGGAGCGATCGCTTTGGCTTTATATGAAAGAAGCAGCGATTATACGGAAGCCATAGCGGTAATGCTGTTTTATCAGATCGGCGAGTGGTTTCAAAGTTATGCCGTCGGTAAAAGCAGACGCAATATCAGCGACCTGATGGATATCAGACCAGACTTTGCCAATGTTGAAATCGATGGCAAACTGCAAAAAGTCGATCCTGATGAAGTAGCGATCGGTACGATCATAACAGTCAAGCCAGGCGAAAAGGTACCGCTTGATGGCATCGTTTGTGAGGGAGAATCCTCTTTGGACACCAGCGCCTTGACGGGTGAGAGCGTACCAAGAGATATTAAAGCAGGCGATGACATCATCAGCGGCAGCATCAACATGAGCGGGCTTTTAAAGATCAAAACGACTAAAGAGTTCGGTGAATCGACAGTATCCAAGATCCTGGATCTTGTGGAAAATGCCAGCTCCCGCAAATCAAGATCTGAAAACTTCATCTCAAAGTTTGCCAGGATCTATACGCCAGCCGTCTGTATCAGTGCTTTAGCTTTGGCCTTCTTGCCGCCATTAATATCTTTATTATTCAATATTGATCCCAGATGGCATGACTGGCTTTATCGGGCTTTAACATTCTTAGTCATCTCTTGCCCTTGTGCTCTTGTCATCAGCATTCCTCTGTCGTTTTTTGCCGGTATCGGTGCCGCCAGCAAGGAAGGTATCCTTGTCAAAGGATCTAACTTTTTAGAAACGCTCTCTAAGACCAAGATCGTCGTCTTTGATAAGACCGGCACTTTAACTAAAGGTTCATTTGAGGTAAGCTGCATCCACCACAGTAAATTAGAAGATGAAAAACTCCTGGAATATGCTGCCTTGGCTGAGAGTTCATCGACACACCCGATCGCTCAAAGCATCATCAAAGCTTATAATAAACCGCTTGATCTGAATAGAGTCAAAGATGTTAAAGAGATCAGCGGCAACGGCATAACTGCCACTATCGATAATAAGGAAGTGGCGATCGGCAATGATAAACTCATGAAAAACTTGAATATCGAGTATATCCCTTGCCACAGCATCGGTACGATCATTCATATCGCCATTGATAAAAACTATATGGGCCACATCGTCATCTCGGATGTGATCAAACCGAATGCTCAAAAAGCTATTGCTTCTTTAAAAAAGATCGGCATTCAAAAAACAGTCATGCTGACAGGAGATACTCAAAAAGTAGCTGAAAGTGTCGGCGAAAAGCTTGGTATCGATAGCATTTACAGCGAACTGTTGCCTAATGATAAAGTCGATAAAGTTGAAGATCTCATCAAATCCAAAGATAGTAAAGCCATGCTGGCATTTGTGGGTGATGGCATCAACGATGCTCCGGTACTAAGCCGGGCCGATATCGGTATCGCCATGGGAGCGATGGGTTCAGATGCTGCCATTGAAGCTGCCGATGTCGTTTTGATGGATGATGATCCCTTGAAGATTTCTAAAGCGATCAACATCTCTAAAAAATGTCTGCGGATCGTTTATCAGAATATCGTCTTTGCAATCGGTGTCAAACTGCTCTGTTTACTCTTAGGAGCTTTAGGTATTGCCAATATGTGGCTGGCCATCTTTGCCGATGTCGGAGTTATGGTCATCGCTGTCATCAATGCCATCCGTACTCTCTTTACTAAGAATCTATAAAATGACCGCCTTATATAAATGAGGCGGTCTTTTCATTATCCCAGTATTTCTTTATAAACTCTTAAGACATTCTTATAGAAGATCTTGGCAATCTCTTCTTCTTTGAATCCTTCTTCATAGAGGGCTTTTTCTAAAAGCGGCATCATCGAGGCATCTTTGATCTCAAGGTTAGATTTGATACCGTCAAAATCCGTTCCCAATCCGATACAATCGATACCGCCGACTTTAACGATATGTTTGATATGTCTGATCATATCTTTAATGGAACTGTAATTGTCGCTTGGCTTTTCTTCGCTTAAAAAATCACCGCAGAAGTTGATACCCATCACACCGCCTCTTTTAGAGAGTTCTTTGATCATGTCATCACTTAGATTGCGGGCAGCATGACACATGCTTCTGGCATTTGAATGTGAAGCCACAAAAGGTTTATTCGTATATTTCAAGACATCATAAAAACCTTTATCGCCTAAATGGCTGACATCGATGATCATGCCTAACCTTTCCATCTCTTTGACATATTCGATGCCAAACTCTGTCAAGCCGTTTTTATCATCGATCCTTTTGATGTCATGTTCTTTCATTGAAATATTGGGATAGCCGATGCCGTTTGGATAGTTCCAGGTCAAGGCGATCATTCTGACTCCAAAACGATAATAGTTTCTAAGCATGGCCAGATCATTAAAGACCACGCCGCCATCCTCCAAAGTAAGCATTACGGATATTTTATTGTCCTTCTCGTTTTTTAGAATATCTTCATATCTTAATACCGGAGCGATCAGATCCTTGTTTTCTTCTAATACCGTATAATACATATCTAAAAGCGCCATCGTTTCACTCTCTGGTATAGGACTGGCTTTCTGATCAGTAAATAAAGCCAGGTTCTGCAGTAAATAATCACCCTTTTTCATCTTTTCGATGTCGATCGAAAACTCATTGCTTAAAAAAGAATACTTCAATCCTTTTCTTTTATTATCCAATAAGCGTGATACTGTATCACAATGCATGTCAATAACTTTCATATACTCTTGCCTCCAGCTTGAAATGTATTATAGCACGATATGCTCTAATATATAAATTTTATGATATAATTTGAGAGTTATTTAGATATATGCAAGTTATCGATATTGTCTTTATCGCTTTTGGATTAGCGATGGATGCCTTTGCGGTCAGTATCTGCAGAGGCTTAAAAGTTAGAAAAGTCAGCTGGAAATACTCTGTATCAACAGCTTTTGTATTTGGTTTATTTCAGGCTTTGATGCCGCTTATTGGTTATTTGGTTGGCAAACAATTCGAAGGTTATATTACCGGTATTGATCATTGGATAGCTTTTGGTCTTTTAGGTATCATCGGCATCAATCTTATCAAAGAGAGTTTTGATAAAGAAGAAGATGATGCCGCCTGTGATGAAGATATTTCTTTTAAAGAACTGTTATTGATGGGGATAGCTACCAGCATTGATGCTTTGGCTATCGGTGTTACCTTTGCTTTCTTAAAGATCAATATCATTACTGCCATCATCATTATCGGTATCATAACCTTTGTCCTTTCTTTATCAGGTGTCTATATCGGCAACCTTTTTGGAAGCAAGCTTAAAAAAGGAGCGGAAGTACTGGGTGGCATCATTCTGATCGCTATCGGCATCAAGATCCTTTTAGAACATTTAGGTATATTATGAAATTAAATGAGATCATAAACGAGAGTCTTTTAAAGACAGTCAAAAAATATGATGTTTATATTCCTGAAGAAGAATTAAAAAAGGGAGAGCTTTACCGTTTTGCTGATGAAGTGATTACTTTATATAATAAGTTATCCTATCAGGATGATGAAGACAGTGAGATGGACATGATCATCTTAAAAGCGATCATTGATAATCTTGATGACTATTATTTTGACGAATAAAATACAGTATGATAAATAATGTATTTGTATTATACTATAGCATGTGAAGAGGTGGCTTTTTGAAAAGTGTCAGTTATGTTATAAAAGAGAATCTCAGTAACCTTTACCGTATCTTTTGCATCGCAAAATATGAGCTGTTGGCTGATATGCGTGATTCAAAGTTTGGGGTGTTCTGGAACTTTGCTTCCCCGGCCATTCAAGTAATTACTTACTGGCTGGTATTTGGTATCGGTATGCAAAGAAAAGGTTATGACGGCATACCTTATTTGCCATGGGCTATCGTCGGTTTTGCAGCTTGGTGGTATATTTCTCCATGCATCACATCAGGATGCAGTGCTGTCTTTTCTAAACAGAATGTTATTACTAAAATGAAGTTTCCCATCAGCATTTTACCGGCAACAATTTGTGTAAAGGAGTTCTTTAATCATCTTTGCATGATGGCGATAGCTATAGTTATGCTAATTATTTTTGGCTATTATCCGAATGTTTACTGGTTTGGATTAGTATATTATGCTTTTTGTGCCTTTATGTTTGTGGAGGCTTTAGCTTTAGTAACTTCAGTCTTAACGATGATGTGGCGTGATGTCAAGAAACTCGTCACTTCACTTATGAGGATGTTACTGTATCTATCGCCTGTATTATGGCCGGCTGCTTTCAGCAGTTTGCCTGCCATGTCTTTTTTGATGAAATTAAATCCGATCTATTATATCGTAACCGGTTATCGTGATTCGATCTTCTTTAATAAAACACCTTTAGATCATCCGGCGATGACTTTATATTTCTGGATAGTAGTCATCTTCTTGTTTGTGGTGGGTTCAAGTTTAATGTATCACTTCAAACGCAAGATGGTTGATATGTTGTAGAGGTAAATGATGGAAGACTATGCAGTTAAGTTAAAAAATGTATCTAAGATATATACATTAAAAAACAAAGATAAGACTAAGACCAAGATACAATTCTATGCCTTAAAAGACATATCTTTTAAAGTTGATAAAGGTGATACAGTCGGTATTTTAGGTACTAACGGCAGTGGTAAATCTACCCTTTCTTTATTATTGTCTGGTATCAGCGATCATGATGGCGGTACTTTAGACATCAATGGTGAACAGGCTCTAATATCGATCAATACCGGTTTGAATATGCAGCTTACCGGTGAAGAGAATATAAATGTTAAGGGGGCTTTATTAGGATTATCCAAAAAGAAGATCCAGGACATCAAAGATAAAGTCATAGATTTTGCAGAACTGGGAGATTTCTTGTATCAGCCGGTCAAAAAATATTCCAGCGGTATGAAATCAAGACTGGGTTTTTCTATTTCTTTAGCTTTAGATCCCGATATCATCATCGTTGATGAAGCTTTGTCAGTCGGTGATAAAGGATTTGCCCAAAAGTGTTTAAATCACATGCGCAAGATCAGAGATGAACAAAACAAGACCATCTTCTTTATTTCTCATTCTTTAGGACAAGTCAGAGATTTCTGTACTACCGGTATGTGGATAGAAGGCGGTGTTTTAAAAGAGTTTGGCGAGATCAATGAAGTATGTGATCATTATGCTGAATATGTTGACATGTTGAATGCGATGTCTGAAAAAGACAAGAAAGCATATTTAAACGATAAGTTTAAAGAAAGAATTATAACTAATCCCCCTAAAAAAGGCTTGTGGGATTATATATTTAGGTAGTATTTCGGAGGAAGAATTAATTGATGGTTTTAAAAAAAATATTGAAATTGTATCCAAATAGCCAATATATCAACCGTATTAATTATTATCGATATTATAAGAAATTAAAAATAGATGATAATGCCATTTTACTAGAATCACAGCATGGCGACAATTTAAATGGTAATATTTTTTATTTGTTGAAAGAACTTAATAAAAATAACTATGGTTTAAAAATATATGTTGTTGCAAAGAAGAATAGAATAGATAATTTCAATTCACTTTTAAGTTCATATAATATAAACAGTTTTGAAATAGTAAAAATGTTTTCAAAAAAATATTTTCGTTTGTGTGCAAGTGCGAAGTATCTGATCAATGATACAAGCTTTTTGCCTTTTTTTATTAAAAAAGATGGACAAATTTATCTCAATACTTGGCATGGAACCCCATTTAAAACTTTAGGCAGAAAAGACAAGACTGATTATTATAATTTAGGTAATGTTCAAAGAAATTTTATTTTTGCAGATTATTTACTCTACCCGAATGAATACACAAAAAAACATATTATTGAAGATTATATGCTAGAAAATACCTCCACAGCGAAAACAATTGTTTCTGGATACCCAAGGAATTCAGTTTTTTTTACAGACTCATCTGATACCAAAAATAAGATCATTAATATAATGCGTAAAAAGGGCGTGGATATAAATAATAAGCAGCTGATTGCATACATGCCTACATGGCGTGGAAATCTTGCTGCCAGCGATACTACACAAACTGATCATATTTACAATTTATTACTTGAAATTGACAATAAATTAAATGATGATCAAATCATGTTTGTTAATCTTCATCCTTTTGTCAGCGACACTATTAATTATGAAGAATTTAAAAATATCTTCCCTTTTCCAACAGAAATTGAAACATATGATTTTTTAAATGCTTGCAATTTACTCGTCACTGATTACTCAAGTGTCTTTTTTGACTTTGCCTTAACTCATAAAAAAATAATCCTGTTTGCTTACGACAAGGAAGAATATTTGAAGGATAGGGGGATTTATTTTCAATTCGAAGAATTACCCTTTACAATTTGTAAAACTGTATCAGAACTAATTAAAGAGTTATCATTACCAATTAATTATGATGATAAAGAATTTATAAACACTTTCTGTTCTAATGACAGTGCGGAAGCATCTACAAAATTACTAAAGTTATTAATAAAAGACGATGAATCAAATCTTTTATTGAACGATATTCCTAATAACAACAAGAAAAAAGTATTGATATATGTTGGCAATCTGGCTAAAAACGGAATTACTTCATCTGTTATGAGTCTTTTGCGTAATGTAGATTTAGATAAACGAAATTATTACATTACATTTTCGGCGGCACGTATAAGAAAAAATAAAGAAATTATTAAAACAATAGATGATAGAATCAAGTACATTCCTTTATCAGGAAAAATGAACGCTTCGTTATTTCAAAGACTTGTTCTAAAAGTTTATCGACATTTAAAACTTTCACAATCTATTTTTAACAAAATGTTTGATGAGCTTTATTCAAACGAGATAAGACGTTGTTACTACGATGTATATTATGACAATGTTATACAATTTAATGGTTATGAATATAAACGTCAGTTGATGTTTGGACGCTTTAAAGGAAATAAGATTATCTTCGTTCATAGTAACATGTCTGGGGAAATGTCTGTCAGGAATAATCAGCACCAGCCGACTATAGAATATGCTTATAAGCATTATGATAAAGTAGCAATAGTTTCTGAAGACATTCGTGAAGCAACAGAGAAAATTTCTAAAAGATCCGATAATATTTATCTTGTAGAAAATACCATCGATTTTAACGGGATACTAGATAAAGCCAAATCAGATGTTTTTTTTGATGAGGATACGGACTCAACAGTTAGTTTAGAAAATCTAAAAAGTATTTTATATTCGCAAAATAAGGTATTCATTACTATTGGGAGATTTTCGCCTGAAAAAGGTCATAGACGTTTAATCGATGCATTCTACAAACTTTGGATCAATAACAAAAATACTAATTTAATAATTATTGGAGGATTGGGTATCGAGTATCAAAATACTCTTAATTATATCGCAAAATTACCTTGCAAAGATTCTATAGTTTTGATCAAATCATTATCTAATCCATATGCTATACTTTCAAAATGTGACTTTTTTGTATTAAGCTCTTTTTACGAGGGGTTGGGTTTGGTTCTTCTTGAAGCCAACATTGTAGGTTTGCCTATAATGTCAACTGACATAACCGGACCAAGAAACTTTATGAAAAAATATGGTGGTTTTCTTTGTGACAACAGTGAAGAAGGACTATTTAACGGAATGGTAAAAATGTTAGAGGGAAAGATAAAACCAATTAAAATAGATTATAAAGAATATAATAAAAAAGCCATAGAGGAATTTGAATCAATCCTTGAGTAATAATTATTATGAAAATTATTAGGTATGCAAAAAAAGCAACTATTTTAGCCATTAGTCTGCTGTATAAATGTTTCTATCGTTTTATCCCTCTTGATGATAAGACAGTTTTATTCATCTCTTTTCATGGCAAAGGATATTCTGATAATCCTAAAGCTATCTATGAAGAAATGCTGAAAGATGATAAATTTAAAGACTATAAATTTGTATGGGCGATCAAAAATCATAAAAAGAAAGCTATTAAGATCGATGATGCCAAGATAGTTGAATATTTAAGTATTCCTTATTTTTATTATCTTTCTAAAGCTAAATACTGGATATTCAACTGCAAGATGCCCTCTTATATATGCAAAAAGAAAGATCAGATCTATTTGCAGACCTGGCATGGCACACCTTTAAAAAGATTAGGCCATGATATTCATGTTGATGAGAATACTACTTTTTATCGTAGTCAAATAAAAGCTGAAGATATGTACAGATCCTATGACATAGATTCAGCCAGATATAACTACATGATCTCTCCCAATGCTTTCTGTACCAAGATCTTCCCTTCAGCCTTTAATATCAATAAAGAACGCCTGATCGAAACCGGTTATCCCCGCAATGATGTCATGTCAAATGTGACTGATGATGAAAAGTTAAAGATCAAAAAGGAGCTGAATATCCCTCTTCATAAAAAAGTTATCCTGTATGCCCCTACCTGGCGTGACAACCAGTATGTGGCTAAAGGCTATACTTTTAAGCTTGAAGTTGATTTTCATAAATGGCATCAGTATTTAAAAGATGACTACATCGTTTTATTCAAACCGCACTACTTGATCATCAATGATTATAAAAGCACTAACGATCTTCAAGGCTTCCTCTATAACATCGATGCCGATCAGGATATCAGTCCGCTTTATTTGATCACCGATATCCTTATCACTGATTACTCCAGTGTCTTTTATGATTTTGCTGTCATGAATAAACCAATGTATTTTTACATGTATGATCTTGAGGACTATCAAGAAGAGCTTAGAGGATTCTATATCGATATCTATAAAGATCTTCCCGGTCAGATCTATGAAAATGAAGATGATCTGCTAAAAGATGTTATAGAGAATGAATACGATTATGCTAAACTTAAAGTGTTTAAAGAACGATTCAACAATCACGATGACGGCAAGGCTTCTAAAAGAGTCATTGACATTGTATTTGGGGACAAGAAATGAAAATTAAACAGTTTATTTTAAATATCGTACTCAGCATCTGCAACTTTATCACTAAATTCTTGAAGATCGACCAAAACAAGATCGCTTTTGTATCTTTGGAAGGCAAAGAACTTAGCGGTGATCTTAAGATGATCTATGACAGGCTTAAAGATAAAGACTATAAATTAGTATGTGTCTTGACTGAATTTAAAAACAACGGTCTTTTGATGAACTTTTTATACTTCTTAAATACTATCAAACAGATCTTTGTCATCAATACTTCTAAGCTGGTGATCATCAATGACAATAACTATGTGATAAGCAAATATAAAAAGGAAGGTGTCAAAGTCTTGCAGATCTGGCACGCTTGCGGAGCTATCAAGAAATTCGGCAATATTATGAACCGGACTTATAAGATCGCTAACTATGATTATGTTTTAGCCTGCGGAAATTACTGGAAAAAACCATATAGCGAGGCTTTCGGCGTAAGCGAAGATTCTGTTATCGTTACCGGGTTGCCTAAACTTGATCTGTTATGTGATCAAGGCACTTTAAAAAAGCGTTTTTATGCTAAACATCCTGACCTTAAAGACAAACACATCATCCTTTATGCTCCGACCTTCAGAGGCAATATCTATAAAGGCATGAAACAGGTCGAGATCGATCTTGATAAAGTGGCCAAATCTTTAAAAGGCCAATATGTGATCCTTTATAAACTGCATCCTTTATTAAAAGATGTATCTTTAGGCTCAAGCGAGTTTGTCATAAATATGAATGACAGCGATCTCTATGAATTATTCTCAGTCAGCGATCTGCTGGTATCTGATTTTTCTTCAATCATTCTAGACTATTCTTTACTTGATAAACCGATCTATTACTATGCTCCTGATGTCGACAAATACATCTGCAAGCGAGGCTGTTTCATTGATTATAAAGCGATTACTGAAGGTCTGTTAGCCAAAAACGAAGAAGAACTTGTCGCTCTTATCAAAAGCAGGATCAAAGGCAATGAAGAACTGCTCAGACAACGCTTCATGGATCATCATGATGATCAGAACACCCAAAGAGTTATCGATTTAATTCAAAAGATAATGAACTGAAATAAGCGCCGTAAGGCGTTTTCTTATTTCACTCTTTAAAGACTTTAAAAACATGCTATAATTTAAAAGTTAAGTGATTGTAAATTTATTTTAAAGTCTTATAGGGAGTTATGTAATGAAAACAGTTATTACTTATGGAACTTTTGATTTATTTCATATAGGGCATCTTAATTTACTGAAAAGAGCCAAGGAATTGGGAGATTATTTGATCGTAGCTGTATCCAGCGATGCATTCAACAGGGTCAAAGGCAAGATCTGCTGCATACCTGATTATGAAAGAATGGAAATAGTTGAAGCCATAAAATATGTTGATAAAGTCATACCTGAGAATTCCTGGGAACAGAAAGTAGATGACATCAAAAAATACAATGTTGATGTATTCGTTATGGGTGACGACTGGCGAGGCAAGTTTGATGATCTTAAAAAGTATTGTGAAGTCGTTTATTTGCCAAGGACAGAGGGCATCAGCACTACTCAGATCAAAGATGAATTAAAAAGCTGAGATCTTGCAAAAAGGCAAGGTCTTTTATTTATACTCTTTTATATAGTAGTTGCCTGTTTCTGGATATGACGCGCGATTTGTGCCACCCACGTCGCTCTCAGAGTGCCACTAAAGTCGGAACGCCAGTGCCACCAAAGTCTTTTTTTGAGTGCCACCATCAGATTGAAAAACCGTCACGATTTATGTT
>CALVFL010000024.1 GCA_944326825.1 uncultured Erysipelotrichaceae bacterium | reverse complement strand
TCTAAGCGCTTCTCATTAACGGCATAACCTTTGATCATGTAGTCCTTCAAGATCGAAGTGGCCCATTTACGGAAGATGATACCGTTTGGTGATTTCACACGATAACCAACAGCCAAAATCATGTCTAGGTTATAGATCTTATTTGAGTATTTCTGAACACCCAAACTACCCATGTGTGCGTTTTCCGCACATGTGCTCTTTTCATCCAGTTCACCATCTTTATAGATATTATTGATATGCCTAGTTACTCGTGTTCGATCAACATTAAAAAGCTCGGCCATTTGGCGTTGTGAAAGCCATACGTTTTCGCGATCTTCACTTACTGTAACTTCTAATTCAAGCTCGCCGTTTTTAAAAATTACAATATCATTTGTCATTTTATCATCGCCTCCAAGTTGTTGTCTTATACTGTCATTATAAATGATTTAAAATTGTTTATCATGTCTGCAAAATTGTATTATTAACTTTAAAAATGCAGAATTTTAATGGAAAATTTGTTATTTAATACAATTTTAGACATATTAAAAAATCTTGAAACACTCTTCCTTGCAAAAAGATCCAGGGTTTGATCCGTTTCTATAAGACCCTGATAGATTTTATTTATCTAAAGTATTTATTTGGAAATTGTAAATGATTATAATTAAGTTATAGAAGCACATAGTTGTGTGGAGGTAGAGTATGAAAAAGATCATAATTGTTTTAGCGGCCCTGCTAGTCATGATGACGGGTTGTCAAAAGGAAGATGAAGTGATCAAGAATGAAGAGATCATTCTGGCAACGACAACCAGTACGAAAGACAGCGGGCTTTTAGATTATTTACTGCCTTATTTTGAAGAAGAGAGCGGTTATAAAGTCAGCGTCGTTTCCGTTGGTTCAGGTGAAGCGATGACGATGGGCGAGAATGGTGAAGCCGATGTCCTGCTCGTACATTCGCCGGCAGCGGAAGAAGAATTTGTTAAAAACGGTCACGCTGATGAAGACGGCCGTAAAGATGTCATGTATAATGACTTCGTTTTGATCGGCCCATCAAGCGATCCGGCTAATATCAAAACGGATGCGTATAATGATGCTTTAAAGGCTTTTAAGACATTGGCTGATGAAGAGATGACTTTCATTTCCCGCAGTGATGAATCAGGAACACATAAAAAAGAGTTAGAGATCTGGAAAGCAGCCGGAATCGAACCAAGCGGCGACTGGTATGTGGAAGCTGGTAGCGGCATGGGTGCTGTTTTAGAGATGGCTAATGAAGAATTGGCCTACACATTAAGCGACAGAGCGACCTGGCTCAACCTGGATCTTGATGAAGATCTGATGATCGTATCAGAAAACGATCCAAGCGGTGTCTTATACAATCAATATGGTGTTATCTGTGTTAATCCTGATAAGAATGAAGCGATCAATCACGAAGGTGCCAAAGCCTTTGCGAACTGGCTCTTATCAAGCGAAACACAAGAGCTTATCGGCGAATATGGCCTAGAAGAATACGGCAAGGCTTTATTTACACCTAACGCCGAATAACGTTTATGGATATTATTCTTGAAGGGATCAAAGAAGCATTTAAACTTATCTTCACTTTAGACAGTGAAGTCTTTGAAGTGGTCTTATTATCGCTTCAGGTCTCATTTACGGCTTTGTTTATAGCGAGTGTGATAGCGATCCCCTTAGGGATCATCATCGCTAAGAATGACTTTCCCTTCAAGAACTTAGTCATGCGTCTGATCTATACCTTTATGGGTATGCCCCCGGTATTGTGCGGACTTTTTGTCTATATCTTATTTATGCGAAGAGGCCCGTTTGGCTTTCTTAGTTTAAACTATACCAAGGAGATCATGATCATCGCTCAGACTCTTTTGATCACTCCCATCATGATTGGACTTATCATCAACGAGTCAATAAAATGTCAAAACGAAGTCTTCAGTTTAGCTAAGACTTTGGGGGCTGACAAGTGGCAAAGTTTTAAACTTTTACTCTTTGAAGTCAGAAGAGGCATCTTAATGGCGATTGTAACCGGATTTTCAAGAGCGATCTCAGAAGTGGGAGCGGTAATGGTCGTTGGCGGCAATATCAAGGGCAAGACCAGAGTGATGACGACTTATATATCGGAATTAAAAGGCATGGGCGATTTTGAAAGAGCGATCGCTACCGGCATCATCCTGCTTTTGATAGCGTTTATGGTCAATTCGCTTCTGTATCATTTTCAAAGGATAAAAAGTTATGGAAGTTAAAACAGAAGAACTCTTAAAGATCTACGATAAAGAAGTTTTGAATGTTAAAGAACTCGTCTTTAAAAGCGGACTGATAACAGCTATTGTCGGTCCTAATGGTTCTGGCAAATCAACACTTTTAAATATTATTGCCGCTACCCTTAAAAAGGATGGCGGAAGAGTTTATTATGACGGTTCTTTAACTGTGCCGCTTCAAAAGATGACGATCGTCTTTCAGAAACCTTTTCTGATCGATGCTTCAGTCTATATGAATATTGCCTATCCCTTAAAGATCCGCAAAATCCCTAAAGAAGAAATAAAAGACAGAGTAGAAAAGATCGCCCGAGATCTCAATATCGAAGATCTTTTAAATAAGAATGCCCACCATTTATCAGGCGGTGAGAAAGCAAAGGTATCTTTGGCCAGAGCTTTGATCTTCAAACCGGAACTCTTGCTTCTGGATGAGCCGTGCGCCAGTCTTGATCCTTACATCATTACCGAGATCGAAAAGATCCTGCTTAAGATCAATAAGGAAGAAAAGACGACGATCATCCTGATAACCCATGATTTAAGCGAGGCTAAAAGGATAGCAGATGAGATATTGCTGCTAAATAAAGGCAAGGTCGTCGCTTTAAAGAAACGGGATGATTTCTTTAACTCTGATGATGAAACGGTAAGAAGATTTATAAACGGAGAACTTTTGATCTAAGATGGAATTATTAAAAGTAGATACATTAGAAAAGGCGCAAAAGAAAATAGCAGCGGCAGCTCAAGATATCAAACTAAAGACGGTGAAGAAAAACTCTTTGGAAGCTTTAGGTTATGTTTTAAGTGCGGATATCATAGCTTTAGAAGATGTGCCGCTTTATCGAAGATCAAGTGTTGACGGTTATGCCATCAAGGCTAAAGATTCTTATGGCGCTAAAGATGGCGAGATGTTTTTGGATGTCGTTGACAGTATCGGTATCGATGAGATCAGTGATAAAGAGTTGTCTGATAATGAAGCTATCAGAGTGCAGACCGGATCATTTTTGCCAAAAGGCGCTGACAGTGTGATGATGTTAGAATACACGAGGGCTTTTTTAGATGACAAGATCGTTATCTATAAACCAATAGCGCCACTTGAAAACGTCATTGAAAAGGGTGAGGATATTAAAAAAGGTGAAGTTGTTTTAAAGAAAGGCACTTTGCTTAAGGAAGAAAATATCGGTATCCTTATATCGCTCGGCATTAAAGAAGTGGAAGTTTATGAAAGACTGAAAGCAGCGATCATATCAAGCGGTGATGAGCTTTGCGATCCTTTTGAAAATATCCCGCTCGGCAAGATCAGAGATATCAACAGCTATACTTTAAGCATGTTTGCCAAAAAGAGCGGTTTTACAGTTGAAGATGTATTATGCATCAAAGATAAAAAAGAAGAACTTTTAAAAGCGGTGAAGACCTTAAAAGAACAGGTCGATATCATCATCCTTTCCGGCGGTTCTTCTAAAGGCGATAAAGATTACAGCGAAGAAGTCTTTAAAGAGTGCGGGGAAGTGCTGATTCATGGCATAGCGATCAAACCGGGAAAACCGACGATAGTCGCTTTCGATCCTTTAAAAGAAGTTTTAATGTTTGGCTTGCCAGGCAATCCTTTGGCAGCGATCATAATGTATAAACTTTTGATTGAAGATTATCTGTTTAAAAAGGAAGGACTGTCTAAACCTTTCAGCCTTTATGCTAAGATCAAAGAAAATGTCGCCAGCAATTCCGGCCGGGCCACTTGTCTTTTGGTCAATCTTGAATATGAGGATGGCGAACTGATCGCTGTCCCTCTTTACAGCAAGTCGGCCAATATTTCGATCTTGAATAAAGCCAAAGGCTATACGCTTATTAAAGAAAGCAAGGAAGGATTAAAGGTCAAAGAGATGATCGAGGTGGTATTGTTATGAGTAAAAGAAGGAATTTATATTTAGACAATAAAGACTTGGAAGTTGCAAAAGAAGAATATCTGAAGGCATTAAATGATCTGAGTTATCAAGAAGAGCTGATCTCTACGATCGATGCTTTGGATCGTTACAGTGCCAAAGCGATCTATGCCGAATATTCCAATCCTTCTTATAATTCATGCGCCATGGATGGCATTGCCACTAAAAGTTATCTGACTAAAGGAGCCAGCGAGAAAGAGCCGATCATTTTAAGCAAAGATGATTATATGGAAGTAGATACCGGCGATCTTTTAAGAAAAGAATATGATGCCGTGATCATGGCTGAAGATCTTATTGAAGTAAAAGAAGGCTACAAGATTATCAAGCCGGTCTATCCTTACTACAATGTCCGCTCGGTCGGTGAAGACATCGTTGCCAAAGAGATGGTGCTGACTTCTTTTCATAAGATTACGCCGATCGATATCTCCGTCCTTTTGGCATCAGGCAATAAAGAGATCAGCGTTATTAAAAAAGTTAAAGCGGGGATCATTCCGACTGGCGATGAGATGATAACTTATGAAGATAAACTGGAAGAAGACAAGATAATCGATACTAATTCATGGTTATTTAAAAATCTGGTAAATAAATATTATGGCGAAGGGAAGATCTATCCGATCACCAAAGATGATCCTAAAGCTTTAAAAGCGATGATCAATAAAGCTCTTGCAGAGAATGATATGGTGATCATCAGTGCCGGATCCAGTGCCGGACGGGATGATTATACGCCAAGTGTCATCAAGGAGTTAGGCGAAGTATATACTCATGGCGTAGCGATCAAGCCTGGCAAACCGGTGGTCTTAGGCAGGATCGATAATAAACCGGTCATTGGTCTGCCTGGTTATCCGGTATCGTCTTATATCACTTTTATGGAATTTGTCGTACCGGTGATGAAACTTTTAAGCGGGATCGAATATGAAGAATATCCGGAAGTAAAGGCGATCCTGACTAAAACTTTGATGTCGTCTTTAAAATATCGGGAATATGTAAGAGTAAAGCTGGGCATCGTCGAAGATAAACTGATCGCCACACCTTTAAAAAGAGGAGCTGGTGCATCGATGTCGTTAGTAAGAGCAGACGGTTTCTGTGTCATACCTCAAGATCTTGAGGGGCTTTTGGAAGGCGAAGAAGTGGCTGTCCGTTTAAGCAAAGATCTTAAAGTGATCGCTGACACTTTAGTGATCATCGGCAGCCATGATCTGATTTTAGATGTCATCAGAGATATTATGATCCAAAAACATTCAGGCATCGAACTCTCTTCAAGTCATGTCGGCTCTTTAAGCGGACTTATCGCTTTAAGCAAGAAAGAAACCCACTTAGCTCCCAGCCATCTTTTGGATGAAGCGAGCGGTGTTTATAATATTCCGATCATCAAAGCGATGTTTAAAGATGAAAAGATGGCGATCATCAAAGGAGTCAAAAGAAGACAGGGCTTCATCACTAAAAAGGGCAATCCTTTAAATATCCAAACGATCAGCGATCTTAAAAGAGTAAGTTATATCAACCGCCAGAAAGGAGCCGGCACAAGAGTGCTCTTGGATCATCTTTTAAAACTTAACGGTATCTCTAAAGAGGCGATCATCGGTTATGAACATGAAGTCAATACCCACATGGCCGTAGCGATAAGCGTTAAAAACGGCGACGCTGATACCGGAATGGGTGTTTATTCAGCTGCCAAAGCCTTGGATCTTGATTTTATCGATATTGCCTATGAAGAATATGATTTTGTGACTTATGCTTCCTATTTAAACGATCCGAAAGTCAAATGGTTCATCGAAGTCTTGAAAAGCGAAGAATTTATAGATGAAGTCGAAAAGTTAGGCGGCTATACTTTAGAAGAGTGCGGAAAGGTCATCCTTTTATGATCGATCATTTAGGACGAAACATCGATTATTTACGCATCTCGCTTACTGACAGATGCAATCTGCGCTGTCTTTACTGTATGAGCGAAAAGGGCATTGATAAAGTTTCTCATAGCGATATCCTCTCTTATGAAAGGATCTATGCGATCACTAAAGTCTTGGCGTCCTTAGGCATAAAGAAGGTCAGACTTACCGGCGGGGAGCCGCTTGTGAGAAAAGAGGTGGCAAAACTTGTGATGATGCTTAGAAGTATTGAAGGCATCAAAGAGATCTGTCTTACCACCAATGCGACTCTTCTTAAAAAGGCAGCTAAAGATCTCAAAGCGGCCGGACTTGATCGTTTAAATATCTCTTTAGACAGTTTAGACCCTCAAAAATATGCTTACATCACAAGAGGCGGCAATCTGAAAGATGCATTAGAAGGTATAAAAGAAGCTCAAAAGTATTTTGACAAGATCAAGATCAATGCGGTCTTATTAAAGGGTTTCAATGATGATGAGATCGATGATTATTTAAAGTTTGCCAAAAGTGAAAAACTGTATGTCCGTTTTATTGAACTGATGCCTTTAGGGGTCGCTAAAGCTTACCGAAAGTTTCTCTTAGATCCTTTAGAAGTTTTGGATAAAAGGACTGATTTAAAAAAACTTCCTGATCCTGACGGGGTAGCTGAACTTTATGAATTAAAAGACAGTCCGATAACGATCGGGGCGATCAGGGCTTTAAGCCATAGTTTCTGCTCTAGATGCAACCGTTTGCGCCTGACGGCTGACGGGCATATCAAACCTTGTTTGTTCGCCAAAGAGGAGATTGATGTCAGTACCTTGGATGACAAGGAACTCTATGATACTTTAAAAGATATTATCTATCATAAGCCGGACAATAAAGAAAGTGTCGCTCTTACCGGACGCTTGATGAATGAGATAGGGGGATAAGATGGAATTCAGTCATTTCAATAAAGAAGAAAGAGCTAAAATGGTCGATGTCAGCGCTAAAGATCCGACTTTGAGAATCGCCAAAGCTTATGGCGAAGTCCTTTTAAACAAGGAAACTTTAGCGAAAGTCAAAGAAGGAAGGATCGCTAAGGGTGATGTTTTGGCGGTAGCCCAGGTGGCTGGGATCATGGCAGCCAAGAGAAATCATGAACTGATCCCGATGTGTCATAACATTCCCTTAGAGAGCTGTGACATCAGTTTTGCGATCGATGATAAAACTTCTAAGATCACCATCACTTCCTTTGTAAAGTGTCATCATAAGACCGGCGTGGAGATGGAAGCCTTGATGGCGGTAAGCATAGCGGCTTTGACGATCTATGATATGTGCAAAGCTTTACAGAAAGATATTGAGATCACCAATATCTGTCTTTTGGAAAAAAGAGGAGGCAAGAGCGATTATGTCAAAGTATAATGCCGGAGTATTAGTGATGAGTGATTCCCGTCATGAAGATATAAGATTAGATCTTTCAGGAGCCAAGATCAAAGAGATCTTGAGCGAGAATGGTTTTGATGTTTTAAAACATGAGGTCATCAGTGATGATCTTGATGGCATCAGGGAAAAACTTGTCAAGTGGTGTGATGAAGACAAACTCGATCTCATCATCACAAGCGGCGGCACAGGCTTAAGCAAGCGTGACAATACCCCCGAAGCTACACTTGAGGTTATTGATAAAGAAGTGAGAGGTATCGCCGAAGCGATGCGCTCGTATAGCGTTTCGATCACTAAGAAAGGCATGCTTTCAAGAGGAGTGTGCGGGATCAGAAAAGATACGCTTATCATCAATCTGCCCGGCAGCCTTAAAGCGACAAAAGAATGTCTTGACTACATTTTACCAGTCTTAGATCATGCCTTAGGCATTTTAAAAGGTTCGATCCATAATTGCGGGAGCAGCTCATGAGTAAGATCGTAGCTCTTTGCATCAGCGATAAAAAAGGCGTATGCAAAAAAGAAGTAAGCGAAGCCTATTGTGAATATGACTATGGTCTAAAAGGCGACGCTCATGCCGGCAGTTATCGGCAGGTATCTTTAATGTCTTTAAAAGATATAAAGAAATTTCAAGAAGGCTATCCCGATCATCCTTATGGAGCTTATGGTGAAAATATCTTAGTGGATGATTTAGATCTATGCGAGCTTGATAAAGGCGATGTGATCAAGATAGGAGAAGTATTCTTAGAAGTCATTGAGATCGGCAAGGAATGTCACAGCGGCTGTGCGATAGCTAAGATGGCTGGCAAATGTGTCATGCCCAAGATCGGCGTCTTTACTAAAGTCATCAAGGCCGGAATGATCCATAAAGGCGATGAAGTAAAGATCGATAAGGAAGGTACAAAGCTTGAAAGAATCTTTGATCAAAAAGAAACAGCCATTTTAGAAAGCGCTAAAATAACGGTTGTCGGTGCCGGCGGCTTAGGGATGATCGTTTGCGAGATGCTAGTGAGATCGGGAATCAAACACTTGACGATCATTGATGGCGATGTCGTTACTTATGGTACTTTTGACCGCCAGACCATGGCGGATAGAGATACTTTAAAAAGACCTAAGACCGAGGTGGTTAAAGAAAGGCTAGAAAAGATCTTTTCAGATCTTGATATCAAGATCCATAATACCTATTTGACAAGATCCAACCAGAGGCTTATCGAAGAAGGCAACATCGTGATCGATTGTGTAGATAACAGCGATACCAAACTGCTTTTGGAAGAAATTTGTGAAACGAAAGGATCAATACTTATCCATGGGGCGGTAGACAGCTACTTTGGTCAGGTTGCGATCATTATGCCCCATGAAAGGATCTTGGAAAAGATCTATAAGGGTAGGATACTTCCTAAGAAGAAAGTCTTTACCCCCATCGTCAATATCATTGCTTCACTTGTTTCAAGAGAGCTGATCTTTTATCTTTTAGATCCAGCTAAAAATCTGCATCAGGAGCTGCTTGTGGTCGATCTTATAAATAATGCATTTACTAAACTGAAAATAGAATAGGAGGTGATCGCATGGCAACAAAGTATGGCGGTTACATGGGGAAAGTTCTTCTTATCGATCTTTTGAAAAAAGAAAGCCGTGAATATCCTTTCAGCGATGAAGAAAGAGAACTTTATATCGGCGGTAAGATGATGGCGGCCAAGATCCTCAAAGATAATCTGACCGGCAAAGAAAAACCTTTTTCCGATGACAATCTTTTAGTCATAACCACAGGACCTCTGACGGGTTCTGGAGCGCCAAGTTCAAGCCGTTTCAATATCTCGACACTCAGTCCTCAGACCGGTTATCTGACTTCTTCCAACTGCGGCGGCAATTTTGGCTATTATCTAAAAAAAGCCGGACTTGATGCCCTGATCTTAAAAGGTCATTTGGAAAGACCGACCTGGATCGAGATCAACAACGATCAGATCGTCTTTCATGAAGCAGATGATATCTGGGGCATGAAGACTACAGAAGTCCAGACAGCGATCGATGACAAACTAAGGCTCAAAAACGGCAGGGTACGCAAAAACGGCAAGATCTGTATCGGACCGGCTGGTGAAAATCAGGTCTTATATTCCTGCATCGTTTCTAATGACAGAGTATCGGGAAGAGGCGGCACAGGAGCGATCATGGGCTATATGAAGATCAAGGCCATCGCTGTCAGCGGCAACAAAGAAGTTAAAGTCGTAAATAAAGAAAAGATGGTCAAACTGACTAAGAAGTGGTTCAAATATCTTCGCAAACATCCGCTCACCGGTTCACAGCTCCCCAAACTTGGTACGGCTGGCCTTGTCAGTGCCATGCAGATGAAAAGCATTCTGGCTACCAAAAACTATAAATACGGCCAGTATGAAGATTTTGAGGCTGTGAATGGTGAAACCTTGGCTAAAGAGTACAATATCGTCAATAAAGGATGTCTGACCTGCCCGATCAAGTGTGCCCGTACAGTCAGTGTTGAAGGCAAGATCGTCAAAGGACCGGAACTTGAAACTCTGGTATTACTAGGCAGCGGCATTTTAAACAATGATCTTAAAGCGATCCTTAAATGGAATTATGAGCTGGATGAATTAGGCATGGATACTATCTCCACTGCCAATACGATCTCGTATGCCATGGAAGCCAATGAAAAGGGTCTATGGGATAATGGCTTGGAATTTAAAAAGACCGACAATCTTTCTAAAGTATTTGAAGATATCGCTTATAAAAGAGGTATTGGTGAAGAGCTGGCTCTAGGTTCGAAAAGGCTTAGTGAAAAATATGGCGGCAAGGAATTTGCCATTCATGCCAAAGGCATGGAACTGGCGGCTTATGAACCCCGCAAAGCTGTCGGTCTAGGCTTAGGCTATGCGGTATCCAATCGTGGCGGCTGCCATTTAAACGGCGGTTACTTAGTCATTTTGGAAGGTCTGGGTTTAGCGATAAATCCGACGACCTATCATGGCAAAGCTGATCTGACGATGCTGTTTCAGGATCTGATGGAAATGATCTCGGCCAGCGGCCAGTGCTTATTTACAAGCTATGCTTTCTTCCCATCGCCTTTGATGAATCATCCTAACAGCTGGTACACCCGTCTGGCCAACAAAGTATTGCCGTATTGCGGTTTTGCCGTTCGCCTTATCAACAAGTATCCTCGGATCGCTCATTTGCATCTGCCGGTCTTTCATCATACCAAAGCTTTTGAATATGTTACCGGTATGAAGATGAAGTTTGGCGATTATGTGCGCTGCGGAGAAAGAGGCTATAACCTTGAAAGAGAAGTCAATCGTCTGTTTGGGGTAAACGCCAATAAAGATGCTTTGCCAAAGCGGCTTGTCGAATGTCTGCAGGATGCCGCTGATGATAGTTCCAAGGTACCTTTGGATAAACTCAAGAAGATCTATTATCATGCCCGCAGCTGGGATGAAAACGGTCTTCCGAAGGCTAAACTTTTAAGAAAATTAAAGATCGGGGAATAGGATATGATCAAAGTTAAAATATTCGGTGTCGTTTCTTTAAAGACCAATGTTTCAGAATTTGAAACCAATGTGAAAAATGTTGATGAACTTTTAGGTATCATTCCCGGCATTTCCCGCAAAGAAGCTAAAGATCTGGTCTTGTTAGTGAACGGCAAAGCGGTAAGAAACAGTTATCGGTTTAAAGACGGCGATGAAGTAGTGATGCTTTCGCCAGCGGGAGGTGGTTAAATGAAAGTTAAGAAATTACCTTTCATCGATAAAGAGAATTGTGCCGGCTGCAGAGTTTGTGTGGAGAATTGTCCGACCGATTCTTTAGCGATCGAAGATCCTAAATATCATGGCGATATTCATACGATCGCTTATTTAAAAAATGAAAGCACCTGTATCGGTTGTGCAATCTGTGCCAAAGTGTGTCCGATCGAGGCCATTGAAATGAAAGGGGGTTAGGTGCATGTATAAGTTGTATTGTCGAATCTATCAGGGAGTTATGAAGATCGGTATGTATCTTCTGCCCTGGTCAATGCCTAAAGTTATCGAAGGCGAGGGAAGCATCAGGAAACTTCCGTCTTTGATCAAAGAAAAAGGCTTTAAAAAAGTCTTGATCGTTACTGATAAGACTTTGGTAGGTCTGCATCTTTTAGATGGTCTATTTGCTTCTTTAAAAGATGAAGGTATTGAATATGTCTTGTTTGACGGTGTTGATCCTAATCCGACTGATCTTAATGTCGAAGAAGGCGTGAGATTATATAAAGATAACGGTTGTGAGGCAATGGTCGCTTTTGGCGGCGGTTCACCAATGGATTGTGCCAAAGGTATCGGTGCCAGGATTGCCCGTCCTAAAAAATCGATTGCTAAATTGCAGGGTCTTTTCAAGGTCTTAAAGAGAATACCGCTTATCTATACCGTGCCAACGACGGCCGGTACCGGTTCGGAAACGACGATAGCTGCCGTTATTACTGAAGCCAAGACCCATCATAAAGCATCGATCAACGATCTTTCTTTAATGCCTAAGTATGCTATCTTGGATCCGGAACTTACAGTCGGTTTGCCGCCGAAGACTACAGCTACGACCGGCATGGACGCTTTGTGTCATGCCGTTGAGGCCTACACCAACAACACTTATAATTCTAAATTGGAAAAAGATCTTTCTAAAAAAGCCACTAAACTGATTTATGACAATCTTTATAAGGTCTATTTGAATCCAAAAGATATCGTTGGAAGACAAAACTTGCAAAGAGCGGCTTTCTATGCCGGCAGAGCCTTCACAAGAGGTTCAGTCGGTTATGTACATGCCATCGGTCATACTTTAGGCGGTCTTTATGGTACTCCGCATGGCTTGGCTATGAGTATCCTTTTGCCGCATGTGATGAAAGCTTATGGTGAAAAAGCTTATGATCGCTTAAGTGAATTATGTGATGTCTGCGGTATCAAAGCCGACAGCGATACTAAAGAAGCCAAAGCCAAAGCCTTTATTGCCTGGATCGAAGATCTGAAAGTCAAGATGGATATTCCGCTTTATCCTGAATATAAAGATGAAGATGTCGATCAGATCGTGGCATGGGCTTATAAAGAAGGCAACCCATTATATCCTACCCCGGTCACATGGGATAAAGAGGACTTTAAGAAATTTATCTTATCATTAAAATAGGCAAGCTCAAAAGGCTTGCCTTTAACTATCTTTAATCTTTTAAACAGCCGATCGGTATTATTTTAACACCATTATTTGTTGTAAAAGACATGGCCGCTTTGGCACAGATCACCATCATCAGTGATGGTTCACGGTATTTTACACCCGGATGTTCTTTATCGGATAATACTTTATCATTATGTTTTTTGATCAATTCTTTAAACTTCAGCAAATTTTTCTCGGCAGCAGGAATAGCGCTTTCTCCTGTTTTGATCTCAATTAAAGCATATCTTCCATCATTTAATTGAAAGATGGCATCAATTTTAAGACCCATATCATCACTGTAATGCATTACTCTGGCATCGTGAGCTTCAGCATATACCAATAGATCTCTTAAGACCAGATTCTCAAAAACATGACCGAAAGTATCCAAATCGTTATAGAAGTACTCAGGACCGATGTTTAAAGCTGCCAAGCCGATAGATGGATCGATAAAGATATGTTTTTTAGAAGATCTGATCGCTGTCTTAGATCTTATCTGCGGAGTCCAGGCATCAATGTCTTTTATGACGAATATCATTTAGATAAATTCGAGTGTTTTATTTAGACTTTTTCGAGTATTTTATTTAGATAAATTCGAATAAATCATTTTAGTAATTTCGAATAGCTGCATCATGATGGAATAGTTTGCCTTAATACTTTAAATAAAGCTATAATATGGTCATGGAAACACTGTTATTAAGAAAATATGAGATCGATGAGATCATAGAAACATTTAATGAAGGAAAAGTAGTAGCTATACCGACAGATACGGTATTTGGTTTAGGCTGTGTTTTTGACAGCTATGATGCTTATGAAAGGATCAAGGAGATCAAGCATCGTGATAAAGATAAACCTTTGCCTATGATGTGTAATTCTTTAGCGATGATCGAAAAAGTGGCTTATGTGGATGATAAAGCCAGAAAGATCATTGAGAAATTGACCCCGGGTGCTCTGACACTCATCTTAAAGAAAAAAGAAGTCATAAATGACTATTTTACCAATCATAAAGATACGATCGCTATCAGGATACCGGATGATGAATTGCTGCTCACGATTATGACAAGGCTTGATAAACCGTTATTTATGACAAGCTGCAATATGGCAAATGAACCCAATATCGAATCATATCGGGAGATCTACAGCATCTTTAGCGGTCTGGTCGATGCTTTGGTGATGGAGAATGCCAAAAGCGATGTTGCCAGTACGATCGTCGATCTGACTAAAGAAAAAATAGCGATCTTAAGAGAAGGTATTATCACAAAAGAAAAGATCGAAGAGGTGATCTTATGAGAGATGAAAGATTATTTAAAGCTATCGATAAAGAATATCAAAGACAAAGACATAATATTGAATTGATCGCTTCAGAGAACTATGTTTCAAAAGAAGTGTTAGAGGCAACAGGGTCGATCCTTACCAACAAGTATGCCGAAGGTTATCCAAACCGCCGTTATTATGGGGGTTGTGAGTATGTTGATGAAGTGGAAGAGATCGCCAAAGAATATTTAAAGAAACTGTTTAATGCCGAGCATGTCAATGTACAGCCTCATAGCGGTTCGCAAGCCAACATGGCTGTTTATATGAGCTGTCTTAAGCCGGGCGATAAGATCTTGGGCATGTCGCTTGATGCCGGAGGTCATCTGACTCACGGCTATTCACTTAATTTCAGCGGCCAGCTTTATGAATCATACAGTTACGGCGTTGATCCAAAGACCGAGATGATCGACTATGACAAAGTAAGAGAAGCAGCTTTAAGCATCAGACCGCAGATGATCGTAGCGGGAGCCAGTGCCTATCCAAGAGTGATCGATTTTAAGAAGTTTAAAGAGATCGCTGATGAAATCGGAGCCTATTTGATGGTCGATATGGCTCACATTGCCGGACTTGTTGCCGCTTGCGAACATCCTTCCCCAGTCCCTTATGCCGATTTTGTGACTTCAACGACTCACAAGACTTTAAGGGGACCAAGAGGCGGCATCATCTTATGCAAAGAAAAATATGCCAAGGCTTTAGATAAAACATTATTCCCAGGCACCCAAGGCGGTCCTTTGATGCATGTTATCGCTGCCAAGGCCCAATGTTTCTCAGAAGCTTTAGATCCTGAATATAAAACTTATATCCATAATGTCGTTACCAATGCCAAGGCGATGAGCGAACGCTTTAAAGAAAGAGGCGTCAGGATCGTATCCGGCGGCACTGATAACCATTTGATGCTTTTAGACTTGACTTCTTTAAACATTACCGGCAAAGAAGCTGAAAAAGTCCTTGATGAAGTCAACATCACCTGCAATAAAAATACGATCCCTAACGATCCGAATAAGGCGATGGTAACTTCCGGTCTTAGGATTGGTACCCCGGCCATGACGACCCGTGGATTTAAAGAAGCCGAATTCATCAAGACGGCTGATCTGATCGTCGAAGTCTTGAAAGCACCGCATGATGAAAGCGTCAAAGCCAAAGTAAAAAAAGAAGTGGCAAAACTCACTTCTCAGTTTGATTATAGACCCCTTTAGAAAGGTAAGATATGAAAGAAGCACCAGTTTATGTGATCGGGCATAAGAACCCCGATACCGATTCTATCGTTTCAGCGATCGCCTATGCCCATTTAAAGAGCTCCTTAAACGGCAACTGTATTGCCGGACGTCTGGGAGGCGTCAATTCAGAAACGGAATATTTATTAAAACGTTTCGGTTTTGAAGAACCGATCAATATTTTCAGTGCCAAAAGTATCATCAAAGAGATCGAGATCGATGATGCTTATCTTGTCGATAAAGATATTACGATCAAAGAAGCTCTTGATCTTTTAGTCGAGGGCAAAAACCGCAGTATCTTTGTGGCCGGCAAGAATAAAGAGCTGGAAGGTGTATTGGCTACTGATGATTTTACAGCGATCTGGACCTCAAATGATGCCAAGATGAAAGATCTTTTGACTAAAGCCACCTTTAAAGATATCGTCAAGACTTTAAATGCTGAAGTTATTTATGAAGATGCCCATTTCTTATGTGATGGCACCGTTGATTTCTTTCCGGCTTTTGAAACCAAGATCCATAAAAAAGCGATCGTCGTTACCAATAACTCGCCAGAGATCCAGCGGCATTGTTTAAACGAGAAGATCGCACTGCTTGTGATTGTGGGTGAGAATTGGGTCGATGATGTAACTTTGAAGAAAGCGAAAGACAACCATGTTTCAGTCATCGTTACGCCGCTTTCGCCTTTAGCTGTATCACAGCTCATCTTCCAGGTCGCCAGTATCGAAAATATCATGACGCCTAAAGATAAAGTGATCTCTTTTTCAACACGTGATACGGTCGATGAAGCAAGTTTTAAGATGTCTAAATCAAGATACCACGCTTATCCGGTACTCAATCACAAAGGTCAGATCGTCGGTTCGATCGGACGTTACCACTTGCTCAATTCCAAGAAAAAACGTTTTATCTTAGTCGATCATAACGAAGTTTCCCAAAGCATCAATGATATTGATGATGCCGAGATTATCGAGATCGTGGATCACCACCGTTTCGGCGGTCTTGAAACCAACAATCCGGTAACGATCACTACAATGGTCGTCGGCGCTACCTGCACGATCATTGCCTTGAAGTATGAAGAAAACAATATTCCTTTAGATGCCAATATGGCTGGTTTATTACTAGGCGGCATCATTGCCGATACGATGAACTTCAAGTCACCGACTACTACTTCGCTTGATAAAGAAGTGGCTCAAAGACTTGAAAAGATCGCTGGTGTAAGTATGGAAGAGATCTCGGAAGGTCTTGTCAATGCCAGTGAATCGATCCTTAATAAACGCAATATCGAGATCGTTTACAATGACTTTAAAGAGTTTGAGATCCATAATCTTAAAGTCGGTCTTTCACAGACTCAGATCAAGAGTAAAGAAGAATTCTCCCAGATCAAAGATAAGATCGCTAAATATTTAGAGGAAATCTGTACGATGAATAAATATGATCTTTTAGTAGTCATGTTTACTTTCTCTAATGGTAGCGGTTCTTATTTCTTGTCAAGCGGTTCTCATCAAAATATCATGAATGAAGCCTTTGTCGATATCATGGACGATGATAACTATGCCCCAGAAGTGGTATCCCGCAAAAAGCAGGTCCTGCCACGGATCATTAAATATCTGGAAGGTCAATGATGAGCATTCTTTTAACTAACGCTCACTTAGTGATCGATGATCAAAAAGAGATCCTGAAAGGGGCTTTGGAATATGACAAAAATAAGATCGAAAGGGTCTATTTTGACTCTGATAAACGTTTGAGCTTAAAAAAGGGATATGATCTTAAAGGTCTTGTCGTTATGCCGGCTTTTCACTTGCCAAGTGTTCATGATACCCTGGATGATCATTTATACATCGGTGATCTTGATTATCTAAACTTAAGAGAATTTACTTTTAAGCTTAAAGATAACGATTATCTGTTTGAATTGTTTAAAGGCGAGAGATATGTTTTGGTCGATCCTTTGAAATGCGATGATCAGACTTTGTGTTTTATCTTAAAGATGATCGCTAAATATAGAGTCATCATGGCATGTAAAGATAAGGCCACAGCCTTAAAAGAGGCCAAAAGGATCTATGATCTGGGCTTTACTTTAAGAGATATTGCAGCTTATTTCAGTTTGAATCTTTTAAGATTTACAAGCAACACTCAAAAAAGAGGCGCTCTCATCAAGGGCAAATATCCGGAATTTATGATCTTAAAAGATGATCTGAGTCTATTATATGAGGAGGGTATAGATGTCTTTTATTGAATCTTTGATCATTTATTTTTTCAGTTTCGCCGTCTGCTTATACGCTTTAAGCGGGATAGACTTTGCAAGGATCATGAAGAAAGGACGAAGCTTTCAGATCCAGGTCTTATACTTAGTCTTGGGCATGAGTCTGGCTTATCTTTTGGGCAAGTTTATCATGGCCATCATGTATCGAAGTTTTATTGTTTGATTGCTAAGAAGCTGCCAAATGTGTGTGATTTATCACACATTTTTTATTTTTGAGCTAATCAGTGATAGAATCTTGAAATAGGAGTTTGATAAGAATGAAGAAGTTATTGCATTATATTAAACCTTATTGGTTTTGGGTCATTATCGTTATCGGCTTGACATTTGCACAAGTTCAGTTTGAACTGGCTTTGCCGGATTATATGTCAGATATCGTAACTAACGGTATTCAATACGGAGGTGTGAAAGATAATACCCCTTTAGCTTTGCGGGCTAAAGAGATGGAGCATCTTTTGATCTTCAGTGAAGAAGATGAAAAGATCTTGAATAACTATACATTGATAAAGGCTGACAAAGAGGTCTATGTATCTAATCAGCTGGTCAGATTTGATGAAGATATCTATGTTTTAAACAGTGAACATGATGATCTGAATGAGATCTTGTTAAGACCGATCGTCTATGTGTCGCTCATTGATAGCGGCATGATCCCTGATATCGACAAGGATCAGCTTTATGATCTATTAGAGATGAATGATTCTTTGTTGAAGGAAGTTAAAACCGAGATCGATGAGATGATCAAAGGTTATGAAGATAACTTGGAAGGTACGGCGATCTTGTTTGTACAAAACGAGTATAAAGCGATCGGCATGAATACGACTACCATTCAGACCAACTATATCCTGCATGTGGGGCTTGTGATGTTAGGGGTGTCGCTTTTAAGTGTTCTATGTCAGATCTCTTCGACCTATCTTTCAACCAAGATCGCTGCCAAAGTAGCAGCCAAGATCCGTGGCGATGTCTTTAGAAGAGTAGAAACGTTTTCGAGTGCCGAAATGTCGCATTTCTCTACTTCTTCGCTTATCACCAGGACGACCAATGATATTACCCAGATCCAGATGCTGACCCAGATGTGTCTTAGGATCGTTTTGATGGCGCCGATGATGGGGATCACTTCCATCTTTAAAGTAATGCGTTATCCTAATCTGATCTGGCTTTTACTCACAGCGATGGCTTTGATCGCTTTAGTTATGATACTCATGTTAGTGGTGGCGATGCCTCGCTTTAAGATCATCCAGAGTCTGATCGATAAGCTGAACAATGTCATGCGTGAGCTTTTGGATGGTATGCTTGTCATCAGGGCTTTTAATTCGGAAAAAGCCGAAGAGAAACGTTTTGATGATTCCAATAAGACCTTATCCAAGACTTTACTCTTTGTCGATCGTTCAATGGGTATCATGATGCCGTTTATGACTTTTTTGATGAATGTCTTAACGATCGCTATCATCTGGTTTGCGGCCCATGAGATCGATATCAACGCTATGCAGGTCGGTGATCTGATGGCCTTCATTCAATATACGATGCATGTCATGATGAGTTTTATGATCGTGGCAATGATCTGGGTGATGATTCCGAGAACTTTAGTAAGTGCCAAACGTGTTTTTGAAGTCATCGATACCAAAGACATCATTACTGATAAAGATGAAGTAAAGATGCTGCCTTTAGAAAACGGCGATCTGGTCTTTGATGATGTCAGTTTCCGCTATCCGGGAGCCGAAGACGCCGTCTTAGAACATATCTCCTTTAAAGCCAGTCCTAAAGAAGTAGTGGCTTTTATCGGCTCGACTGGCTCAGGAAAATCGACACTAATTAAACTCATTCCCCGTCTTTATGATGTCAGTGAAGGAGCGATCACTTACTCGGGCATTGATATTCGGGATGTTGCCCAAAAAGATCTAAGGGAACATATCGGCTATGTTCCTCAAAAAGCCGTCTTATTCAGCGGGGATATTGAATCCAACATCAAGTTTGGAAGAGAAGTCGATAATAAGACTTTAAATGAAGCGATCGACATCTCGCAATCCCGCAATATCATAAATGAAAAAGATGAAGGTCTATCTTCGAAGATAACCCAGGGCGGTTCAAATGTTTCCGGCGGCCAGAAACAAAGACTCTCGATCGCCAGAGCCTTGGCTAAAGATGCCAATATCTATATCTTTGATGATTCTTTCAGTGCTTTGGACTATGCGACTGATAAAAAGCTCAGAGCTGAACTAAGCGAGATGATCAAAAAGAAAAATGCGACTGTGTTCATCGTTGCCCAGCGTATCTCGACGATCAAAAATGCCGATAAGATCATTGTGCTTGATTCTGGAAAGATGGCTGGCATTGGCCGGCATGAAGAACTTTTAAAGACTTGCGAAGTATATCAAGAGATAGCCCGCTCGCAATTAAGTGAGGAGGAATTAGCCAATGCCTAGAAATACTAAACTAGCAAGCAAACCTAAAAACTTTAAAAAGACGATGATCGATCTTATTAAATATTTAAGACCTTATTACTTCAGGATAATCCTGGCTTTAGTTCTGGTCATCGGTTCAACGATCATCGCTATCATCGGACCAAAGATCCTTGGTCAGGCTACGACTTTACTGTTTGAAGGCATCGTTTCAAAATATCAGGGCGGAAGCGGCATTGACTTTAATGCTATCCTGAACATCCTTTTGACGATGTTATGTCTATATGTCACATCGCTTTTGCTGGGATATGTTGCCAACTGGGTAGTGGCTGGCGTATCAAACCGTATCTCTTACAGTTTAAGAAGGGACATCAGTCAAAAGATCGACCGTTTGCCTCTCAAGTTCTTTGATAAACAGACGCATGGTGAGATCTTGTCAAGAGTTACCAATGATGTCGATAATATATCGCAAAACTTAAATTCATCGATCCAGCAGATATTGACCTCGATCGTTACGGTCGTGGGCGTTCTTTGGATGATGATCTCGATCTCTTTAAAACTGACGCTGATGGCTTTGATCGTTGTACCTTTATCAGGTGTAGCGGCTGCTTTCATCGTCAAACATTCTCAAAAATACTTCCATCGTCAGCAGGCTTATCTAGGTCATGTGAACGGTCATATTGAAGAGATGTATGCCGGTCATCTGATCGTCAAGACTTTCAATTATGAAGATAAAGCGATCGCTGATTTTGACAAGCTGAATAATGAATTATACGAAAGTGCTCATAAATCGCAGTTCTTATCAATGGTCATGCAGCCGATCGTCGGTTTTATTGGCAATATCGGTTATGTAGGCGTATGTCTGCTGGGCGGTTTTGAGGTCATTGCCGGCAATATCACGATCGGTAATATTCAGGCTTTCATTCAATATGTCCGACAGTTGAATCAGCCGATCACCCAAGTGGCTCAGATCATGAATATCATTCAATCAATGGCAGCTGCCGCTGAAAGAGTCTTTGAGATCCTGGATGAAGAAGAGATCGAAGCAGAAGCTAAAGATCCTGTCAAGGTATATGATGATGAGGGTAAGTGCTTGATCGAAGGAAATGTGACTTTTGAAAATGTACGTTTTGGTTATGACCCGGATGATATCATCATCAAGAGCTTTTCAATGTATGTGGCTCCTGGCAAGCAGGTAGCGATCGTTGGTCCGACGGGGGCTGGCAAGACAACGCTGGTCAAACTTCTGATGCGCTTTTATGAGCTTAATGGCGGAGCGATCTATATTGACGGTCATGACATCAAAGATATGCGCCGCAGTGATCTAAGGTCGTTGTTCGGCATGGTCTTGCAGGATACCTGGTTATATTCAGGATCGATCAAAGATAATATCCGCTATGGCAAAAGGGATGCCAGCGATGAAGAAGTGTATGAAGCAGCTAAATTAGCCCATGTCGATCATTTTGTCAAAACACTTGAAAACGGTTATGATACTCTGGTCGATGAAGAAACATCCGGCATTTCTTCCGGCCAAAAACAGCTGTTGACGATCGCTCGTGCTTTCCTTAAAAATCCAAAGATCCTGATCCTTGATGAAGCGACATCAAGCGTTGATACCCGTACTGAGCAGCTTATTCAAAGCGGTATGGAAGAGCTTATGAAAGGCCGTACTTCCTTTGTGATCGCCCATCGTTTAAGCACGATCAAAAATTCCGATCTGATCATCGTTTTGGATAAGGGCGACATCGTTGAAGTCGGCAATCATCAGGAACTGTTAGCTAAAAACGGTTTCTATGCCCGTCTATACAATTCACAGTTTGAGGGTTGACGGCATGTTTGAAAATGTAAGAAAACCTGTTTTTACAAATAAGAGATCCAAGATCATAAATGCGGCATTGATGTTTGGTCTTGGTGTTGCATTAGGGATATTTGCCAAATGGATGGATAATTTAAGTATTGATAATACGATCTTTTGGCAAAACTTTCTTGAAACTTTAGATCTGGGTAATGTCTTTTCAGAATTTCCAATCTGGCTTTTGATAGCTCTTATGATCTCTGTATATTCTAAAGATCCTATTTCAGCAGGTTTAAGGGTATTGATATTTTTTGTGGGGATGACCGCAAGTTATCATCTTTACACGATATATTTCAGCGGTTTTAATCCTTTAAGTTATATGATGATCTGGTACACTATAACATTTATATCGCCGTTTTTGGGATATATTTCCTGGTACGCCAAAGGATCACACAAAATATCACTCTTGATTTCATCCATAATACTTGGTGCAATGTTTAAGTTTTGTTTTGCGATGGGATTCTGGTATTTTGACTTCAAAAGCATGATCGATACGATCATCTTTATGGTTACGATCATCGTATTGTATGTCGATGTTAGAACAACCCTGTTAAGCTTGCTTATAGGAATTGGAATAGCGGTTATATTAAGCGGTATAATTATAATGTAATAAACTGATTAAGCGGTCTATTGTGGATCGCTTTTTATGATGATCACCCCATATATTTGTTTAATAGAATAATTATCATAATTATGCTGAGATTTAAGAAAAAAGAGGATCACTCATGAGTAATATCAGGCCGGTATCAGATCTTAGAAATCATTTTGCAGATATATCAAAGACCGTTCACGAAACAGGACAGCCAGTGTTTCTTACTAAAAATGGTTATGGAGATATGGTCGTTTTAAGCATGGATGCTTATGAAAATCTGCATTTTGAAAGTGAGGTTTACTATAAACTTCAAGAAGCGGAAAAAGAGGCTGACAGAACTAAACGACGTTTCAGTTCTAAAGATGTACTTAAAGAGATCAAGAAGGCATTAGAAGAATGATCGATCAGTATAAAGTCGAATATCTTTCGATTGCATTAAATGATATATTGGACATCATTAAGTATATCCGTTATGAATTGGCTGATTCTGAAGCGGCAATAAAATTTACAGAAAGAATAATTGAAAAAGAAAAACAATTACCCCTATTTCCTTATTCTTCACCTGTATATATTCCAATAAAACATTTAAAATATGAATATCGTAAGTTGATCGCAGGCAATTATTTGCTTTTTTATTGGGTGAATGACAAGAATAAAACAGTTACCGTTGCCAGAGTTATACATAATAAAATGAATTATTTATGGTCGTTAGAGTAAATTGAAAAACAAATAACGATCCCAAAAATAACAGATGATTCCTTTGGTTATCTTTAGACGTTATCACTTATAATTAAAAATACAGAATTACGAAGATTTCCTGCTGATCGATAGTCATGATTGAATGTTGAATAGATAGTATTATATAAGTATAATATAGTTAGAATATTACTATTATATACGAGGAGGTATCACCATGATTATTCGACCATCTGCTGCAATTCGTCAGAATTATAATGAAATTGCTGAAATGTGCAGAAAAACTGCTGAACCGATCTTTCTTACTAAAAACGGTGAGGGTGATTTAGTCGTTATGGATATTGAAACCTTTAACCGCAGAGAGAAGATGCTCAAGCTCCGTGAGGAACTGTTGGCTGTAGAGGAGGATAGGATGGCCGGAAGAAACGGCTGTACGCTTGATGAACTTGATGCCTATCTTGATGAAGTGATCAAAGAGGCATAACACATGGTATCATCCGGCAAGTACAAAGTCATCGTTTCCGATAAGGCAAAGAAGATGCTAGGGGAACATATCCGCTTCATGGCAAAAGTCAATAAGAAAGCAGCGGCGTTAAAGAAAAAAGAGATTATGACAGCTATGCGTTCTTTATGCCAGATGCCGCAACGTTTTCCTTTCTTTGAGGAGTTTTACATTTTACCAAACAGATATCATAAGATGTTTATTGAAAAGTGGTATCTGGTTCTTTATCAAATACAAGATGATACAGTTTTAGTTGAATATATCCTCGATTGCCGCAAGGATTGTGATTGGCTTATCAAAAAATAGCAGAATATCAAATCGTCACTTGATTACAGGTGACGGTTTTTTATATGCGACGTTTTAAAATAAAGGTTATTTTAGGTATATTCTTAGCTTTAGAAAAGATCAGATCTTATGTCCTAAGAGGTTTTCATTTATCATATTTTCTTTTAGGCAAGGTAAGTTTTAGAAGTTTAATGATAGAAGCTGATATGAAAAAATAGAAGTATAACGGAGGAAGCAGATAATGAGTTTTAAAAAAGATTTTTTATGGGGCGGTGCTTGTGCTGCCAGCCAATGCGAAGGAGCGTGGAATGAAGACGGCAGAGGAATGATTGATCTTGATGCCACGACTGGCGGCAGTGCCAAATCCCCACACATGATCCCCTTCATTGATAATTTAAGTAAACAGCAGCTCATTAAAGGCTGCTGTTTTACTATGATAAAGGAACACTTAAAGATTTCTATTTCCCAAAATTGAAAAAAATTTAAAATTGGGAAATAGAATGATGATATGACTTAAAACAGCGGTCATAAAAAAGATCGCTGTTTTTTAATAATACTGCTTGACATATAATACTATGCAATATATAGTATTATATGTAAGGAGGTATAAAAGATGAAAGATATTTATGATTTATACCACGATCTGAGTTACAAAGATAAAAGCTGCATGGATATGCTTAAGGCCAGCCCATTTATCTTGATCTATTTAAAGAATGTACGTTAGTAAAAGAAAGGCGGATGACGATGGATGCGCAATTAAAAAGAGGTACGTTAGATGTCTGTGTCCTGGCGGCTTTGCTTAAAGAGGATTCCTATGGCTATAAGATCGTCAAAGATCTTGGCGGAGTGATGGAGATCTCGGAATCGACCTTGTATCCGATCTTAAAGAGATTAGAAAAAAGCGGCTACGTTAAGACTTACAGCGAAGAAAGCAACGGCCGGCTTAGAAAATTCTACGGCATAACCGATGCCGGCTATCAAAAGATCATTGATTATATCAATGATTTCAAAGAACTGATGAAAGTATATCGTTTTATAGAGAAGGGAGCTAAAGAAAATGAGAGATGAGTTTTTAAAGAAATTACGTGATGCACTTGAAGAAGTCGATTACAGTGACATCGATGAAACGATCGCCTATTTCAATGAGATGATCTCGGACAAGATCGAAGAAGGCTACAGTGAAGAAGAAGTCATAAACGGTTTAGGGAATACCGAAGATATCGCCAATATCTTAAGCAAGGATGATACAAAAGAAGAAAATCATGAGCCAAGGATACCCGAACCTCCAAGGATACCCGAACCTAAAGAAGTAGAAATTGATGACGATAGAGAAATGATCGTTCAGGAATTGGATCTTGACTATGTGAAAAAGATCAAGATAGAAAATGTCAGTTATCATTTTGAAGTATGCGGTCATGAGGGCCATGAAGCGATCTTGAAATATCAAAAAGATGCTGACAGCTACTTTGATGTCAAACAAAAAGGCAGCAAGATCTTTATTGAATATGAATCAAGAGGTTTTGGCCGTTTCTTTAATAAAAAAGGCGACAGATCTTTAAAAGCGATGCTTTATCTGCCAAACAGCTGGGAAGAAAAGTTCTCTTATGAAAGCGCCAGCGGTACCTTATATCTTCATGATAAAGATTTCAGCGAATTAAAGATTGAAACTGCTGCCGGCAAAGCAGAGATAGTAAATGTCAAAGCCAATGAATTAAAGGGTGAACTGGCAGCCGGTATGATGGAATGCGATGATCTTAGTGTGAAGATGCTTGATTTTGAGATGGCCGCCGGCAAATGTCGCTTCAATGGTCTTAGGGCTGACTATATCGATCTTGAGATGGCCGCCGGAACCTGTATCATGGACATCATCGGCAATAAGAATGATTATTATGTCAAAGTCGAAAAGATCTTCAATACCGTTGAATACAACGAACATAATAAAAACGGCAAGTACTTGAAAGCAGAGATGTGTGCTGGAACATTTGATTATCATTTTCATGAATGATATAACGTTGCTATAACTCTATCATTGAATAGAATGAGGGTTTTTTGAAAAGATACCAGAATTATCTAAACCGGTAAAAATGGATTTTTTACTAAAGGCCCTCTTGTTTTGATAAATTGTTCTTGATACAAGACACAGTTATTATTTCGCAGATGATGTTGCATCAGCCATCGATCCTTGTCTTTTAAATCTGTATATGCTTTAATGTTTTTAAGGAGATGGCTTATGAAAAAGAAGTTGCCGTTAATCATGATTCGTGTGATAAACATAATTATCACTATGGTCGCCTTTGTTTTTGTAATTGCGGCAAGCATTGCTGATGATGAATACCATGACGTTTTTATAGCGATCCTTATTATTATCTTGGTGATCGATATTGGTTTTATGCTCATATTCTGGCGGTGTCCACATTGCGGAAAGCTGCTTCAATTTACAGGTCCTCTTGAGCATTGTGGCCATTGCGGCAAAAAGATCGATTAGTTTTTGCCTTTGCCCGAGTTGTTAAAAACTATATTAGTTTTATTAAAAGCTGTATCTATTGATGATACAGTTTTTTTGATAATGGCTAAAAATACTCTCATAATTATTAGGTCTTGTAGATTTCATGTTAAAATAGGGGTATGTTGAATGATACGATATGTGCTATTTCTACAGCTTTAAATAATGGAGCGATCGCTATTGTCAGACTCAGCGGCGATGAGGCGATCGATATTGCAGACAAGATATGTGATAAAGATCTGCATAAAGTCAAAAGTCACTCGATCATCTATGCTCATATCATTGAAAACGAAGCCAATATCGACGAGGTGATGATCTCTATCTTTAAAGCGCCCAAGACTTATACCAAAGAAGACATCGTCGAGATAAATACGCATGGCGGGGCTTATATTGCCCGTAAAGTATTGAATCTATGCTTGGCAAACGGTGCCAGACTCGCTATGAGCGGCGAATTTACTAAAAGAGCGTATCTGAACGGCCGCATTGATCTAAGCGAAGCGGAATCGATCAATGATATGATCAAGGCTAAAAGCGAAGTGCAGATCAAAAGCGCTATGAAAGGTATTGACGGCAGTATCGCCAGACTCATCGATCCTTTATGCAATGAGATCATGGATATGATCGGCATGATCGAAGTCAATATCGACTATCCCGAGTATGATGATGTGACGATCATCACAAATGAACATCTTTTGCCGATGGTCGAAAAATGGCTGAAACAAGCTGATGAAATGATCAAAAAGGCAGAACGTTTCAGGATCATTAAAGATGGCATCAAGACGGCTATCATCGGTAAACCCAATGTCGGCAAATCCAGTCTTTTAAATGCCTTGTTAAAAAAAGACAAAGCCATCGTCACTGATATTGCCGGTACGACCAGAGATCTTATCGAAGACAGTGTTGAACTTGAAAATATTACTCTTCATCTTATTGATACGGCCGGAATCAGAGAAAGTGAAGATACCGTTGAAAAGATCGGCATTGAAAGATCTTTAAAAGCGCTCAAAGAAGCCGAACTGATCTTATTTGTGATCGATGCTTCTCATCCTTTGGATGATGAAGATAAAAGATTGATCGAACTTGTCAAAGACAAAGATGTCATTTATATCTACAATAAGACTGACATCGACTGTTTGTATGAGGGCATCAAGATCAGCGCTCAAAACGGCGACATCAAAGAACTTGTCGATCATCTGAATTCCCGCTATGACAAAGATCAGTCTTTGATCGATGAGGATATCCTCAACAATGAAAGACAGGTCGCTTTGATGAAGTCGGCCTATAATACTTTAAAAGAGATCAAAAAAGCAGTATTTGACGGAGTGGAACTTGATATCATCTCTTCATCGCTTTATGAAGCCTATCACGATCTAAGCGAGATCGTCGGTAAAGCTTATGATGATGATCTTATCGATCATCTGTTTAAAAATTTCTGTCTTGGTAAATAAGGGAGATCGCCATGGATTATTATATTGATTCACATACCCACATAACTAATGAAGAACTGGACTTTGATCTGTATTTAGAAGATGTCAAAAAAGCCAAAGACAGCGGTGTTTTAAAGGCTCTTTTTGTGATGAGCGAAGAAAGAGAGCTGACTTTATTGAACGATCTTGAAGCTGATGATTATTTCGACATCGCTTATGGCATCTATCCCAGTGGCACCAAGACTATCAATGAAGAAGAATTTATTAAACTCAAAGAAGTTTTAAAGAGTCATCGTTTCATTGCTTTAGGAGAGATCGGTCTTGATTATCACTGGTATGAGGACAACAAAGAGATCCAAAAAGAGATCTTCAAAAGACAGATAAAGCTGGCTGATGAACTTGATCTTCCCATCATCATTCATGCCCGTGATTCCTTAAATGATACTTTAGAGATCTTAAAAGAAACTCCCAATAAAAGAAAAGGCGTCATGCATTGTTACAGCGGAAGCTTAGAGATGGCTAAAGAATTCATCAAACTGGGTTATTACATTTCTTTCAGCGGTTCACTTACCTTTACCAACAACAAGAAAGGTCCGCTTACTGCCAAAGGCATCGATCTGAATTATCTTTTATGTGAAACCGATGCACCTTATTTAGCCCCTGTACCCAAAAGAGGCCAAAGAAATGAAACGGCCAATGTCATATTTGTCTATGAATTCCTGAGCAAACTTTTAGATATTCCTTTAGAAAGACTTAAAAAGATCGTTAAAGAGAATTATGAAAGGCTGTTTTATGAAAAAGCGGATTAAAGAAGTCATCGTTGTTGAAGGCAAACATGATGCCGCTACCTTGAAGAAATATTATGATGTCGATACGATCGAAACCTCGGGTCTTGGCATTGGTGAAGAAGTCATCGATAGGATCAGGGTCTTGAATGAAACACGGGGAGTCATTCTCTTTCTTGATCCGGATGCACCCGGCGAAAAGATCAGAAACAAGATCAATAGTGCGATCAAAGGTCTAAAGAATGCCTTTATTGATAAAGCCAAGGCTAAGACTTCAAAGAAAGTCGGGGTTGAACATGCTTCCTTTGAAGATATCGATGAAGCTTTAAGTCATCTTTTGACTTATGAAGATGGCAAGGATATTTTATCCAAAGAAGATTATCTGGCTTTGGGTCTAAACGGCAGTACTGATGCCACCTTAAAAAGAGAATATCTGGGTAAACTCTATCATATCGGCAAATGTAACGCCAAAACATTTTATAAAAGACTGAATATGCTTAAGATAGATAAAGAAAAGATCGTTCAGGATCTTAAAGGAATGGGAATATGAAAGACATCGCTTCGATCGGTATGGTCAACGAAATATTGCGCAAATATGATTTAAAGGCGCAAAAACGCTACGGTCAGAACTTTTTGATCGATGCCAATATCGTGGATAAGATCGCTAAAAATGCCTGTTCAAAAGAATGTGTAACCATTGAGATCGGTCCTGGCATCGGTTCACTCACTCAAATGCTTTTAAAGTATTCTAAAAAAGTCTATGCACATGAAGTTGATGAAAAACTGATCGGTGTTTTAAACGATCTCTTTGTTAATGAAGACAAACTGGAAATAATAAAGGGCGATTTCTTAAAGATCGATTTTAAAGATATGTCCTATTGCCATGATCGTTTGGTAGTCTGTGCCAATCTGCCTTACTATATTACGACTCCGATTCTGTTTAAACTGTTTGAAAGTGATCTGAAGCTTGAAAAGATCACGGTAATGGTGCAAAAGGAAGTGGCTGACCGCTTTAAAGCTATGCCTAATGATAAAGACTATAACGCTTTAAGCGTGATCGTTCAGTATCTTTATGATGTGGAATATCTGATGAAAGTATCCAAGAATGTCTTTAATCCTAAACCCAATGTCGATAGTGCCGTCATCAGTTTTATAAAGAAAGAAAGATTAGAAGTCAAAGATGAAAAACGCTTCTTTAAACTTGTCAAAGATGCCTTTAAGTGGCGGCGCAAGACTTTATACAATAATCTTAAAGATGATTATGATGACGATAAGATATTAAAAGCTTTCAAAGTTTTAAAACTAAAAGACGCCATCAGAGCACAAGAACTGGATTTAAGGACTTTTATCAGACTGGATGAGGTGATAAACGATGTATAGAAGATGTTATGCAAAGATCAATTTAGGGCTTAATGTCAAAGGGAGAAGAGAAGACGGTTATCATGAATTAGAGATGATCATGCTGCCGATCAATTTTTATGATGAACTGTATGTTGAAAAGAGTTTATACATGCATTTCGAATCTAACCGGACCTATGTTTCCACCAACAAAAACAACACGGTCCTGGCAGCTGTCAGCTATCTTAAAGAACGTTACGGTTTTTTAGATAACTTTACAATAAAACTGAACAAACATATCCCTACAAGGGCAGGCCTGGCCGGAGGGAGCAGCGATGGTGCCAATATGATCTTAGCCATTGATGAACTGTTGGGTCTTAATATGAGCGATGAAGAAAAGAAAGATGCTTGTCTGGCTTTAGGCAGCGATGTTTATTTCTGCCTTTTAAATAGACCCTCATTAGTCAAAGGAACGGGCGATGTCGTCTTACCTTTTGAGATGAAGATGGACCCCTATATCCTGCTTGTCAAACCGAAAGAAGGGGTATCGACCAAAGAATCTTTCAGGACTCTTGATCTTTTGAAATGTGATCATCCTGACATCAATAAGATCAAAGAAGATCTTGAAAATAATGATTATGACGCTCTTATCAAAGATATCGGCAATTCTTTAGAAGAACCTTCTTTCAGATTAAATCCCAAGATCAAGAGCATCAAAGAGGAACTGGTCGAGCTTGGCATGGATGTCGCTTTGATGAGCGGCAGCGGTTCAACGGTCTTCGCTTTATCATTAGATGAGAAGAAAGTTGATGAAGTTCAGGCTATTATGTATAAAAAGGGTTATTTTGTAAGAAAGACAAAGATATTTAATAACGCTTATCCTTTAAAAGCGCTTTAAAAAAGGGTAAAATATAGGCATAGGAGGCATTGGGCGTGAGAAGTTGCATAGTTTTGTTGGACAAAACCAAGGAATATAATTGGGCTTTTAAGCGAATGATCGATAAAAGTCCTTGTGAACTGATGATAGATACTATAAAGAAAGCCGAGATTGACAGTGTATATGTTGTCGTCTATGGCCAAAAGCTTAATATCAAAGGAGCGAAAGTCGTTGATGATCTGGGTGAAGCCATCAAGGACATCAATAATATCGATGTAGAGATATTGCTTCTGGAGGATGTTTATCCTGATCTTAGAGTAAATACGGTCAAAGCTTTATATGATGACAAGTATAAGCGTATAAAAGGTACCAGAAATATCAAACTGCATATTAAAGACCTGGCTAATATTGCACATATTGAGTTTATTGATGTCAGATGTGATGATAAAGAATTGTTTACTGTTGAAACTAAAGAGAGTTTTGATGAATATAAAGATAATTTAAGAAAAAGCATCATCAAGAAACATGTTGCCGCCGGAGTAAACATCATTGATGAAAATAATGTTTATATCGGAAACAGCGTCAAGATCGGCAAAGGATCGACTATTGAACCGAATGTCTGTCTTTTTGAAGATACGACGATCGGTGAGAATACGTTTATCTCAAGCGGCTCTTGTTTAATCAATGCTTCGATCGGTAATGATACGACTGTTTTAAGCAGCCGGATAACTGATTCATCGCTGGGAAATAAAGTGACTTGCGGTCCTAATTCTCATTTGCGGATGCATTCTGAAGTGGCTGATGAAGTCCGGATCGGCAACTTTGTAGAGTTTAAGAATACGAAGTTCGGCTATAAATCCCGTTGTGCTCATTTGACTTATTTGGGTGATACGGAAGTAGGCGAAGATGTCAATATCGGTTGCGGCGTCGTTACGGTCAATTACGATGGTGTTCATAAATTCAAGACCAAGATCGGCGATCATGCTTTCATCGGCTCCAATGCCAATCTGATCGCTCCGATCAAGATCGGCAATTATGGTTTAGTAGCGGCCGGTTCAACAGTCAATGGGGATGTGGCTGATGGCGATATGGCAATCGCCCGTTCAAGACAAAGCAATAAAGAAGGCTATGGCTATTCATATATAAACAAGGAGAAAGATGCATGATGAATGAAACGATGGTATTTGCGCTTACATCTAGTGTTGAGCTGGTCAAGGAGATCTGTGATTATTTGAATCTTGAACCCGGAAAGATCTCGGTCAAACATTTCGCTGATGGCGAAATCTTAGTCGAACCGGAAGAAACGGTCCGTGGCAAGAAAGTTTATATCGTTCAAAGTACCTGCAATCCGGTAACGGAAAGACTGATGGAACTGTTGATCGCTGTTGATGCGATGAAAAGGGCTTCAGCCGGTTCAATCACCTGTGTGATCCCGTATTACGGTTATGCCAGACAAGACCGCAAGGCTCGTCCACGCCAGCCGATCACAGCTAAACTGGTGGCTGATCTATTGGATGTAGCCGGAGCTGATCGGGTAGTGACTATTGATTTGCATGCTGCTCAGATCCAGGGCTTCTTCAATTTCCCGACTGACGATCTGACCTGCATCCCGATGCTGGCTCAATATTTCAGGACCAGCAACATTGATCTTGGCAATGTCGTTGTCGTTTCACCCGATCATGGCGGTACTACCAGAGCCAGAAAACTGGCTGAAGCTCTATCAGTGCCTTTAGCTATCATTGATAAAAGACGTCCTCGCCCAAACGTTTGCGAAGCGACGAATGTCATCGGTGATGTCAAAGATAAAGACGTTATCGTGGTAGATGATATTTGCGATACCGGCGGTTCTTTGGTAGCCGGCTGCAATATCTTAAAGGAAAAAGGCGTAAAAGATATTTATACAGCTGTTACCCATGGTGTATTCTCTGGTGATGCTGCTAAGATAATTCAAGACTCTCCGATCAAAAAGATGGTAATAACCAACACGATCCCGCTTTCAGAAGAATTTAAAGCGACCTGCAATAAAGTTACTGTCTTATCGGTAGGCTGGATGTTGTCAAAGATCATCAGCGCTATCTCAATGCATAAACCGGTAAGCCAGGTATATGCTTTATTTGAAGATCATGAATAATTAAAACTGGCCCAGTCATAAGAACTGGGCTTTTTGATTGCTTAACACTTTTTATTAGAAAAAGCACGATCATGCTTTGGATATAGATGCGGTTTTGATTGACAGCCAGATCAAAACAACTATTGGAAAGTGTAAAAAAACATCTAAAAGACGAGCAAATGAAACCATTACAAAATGTAGCGCTTTGAAAATAATAACTGTAGATGAGAAAAAGCGATTGTTCGTCGTTGCAACAACGCAAGAACTTTTGTTCATCATTTACTGTATCCTGTTCTCTAAAAAAGAGTACAGTTGAGTTGTACGATGAAATAGTACCACTGTACTAAAAAAAGATCATTATAAGTGAATCGATTTCTAAAAATAAAAGGACAGTTTTTAATAAAATGAACTGTCCTTTTAAACATCATGCTTATCGTCTTTTATTCCCCAGTGTCATCGCTTAACACATCATCTTCATCAAGCGGTCTGTATTCTTTAATAATGTCATGCATTTTATAAAGATATACGACTTTAATTACCGAAATCACTGTTAAAACGATACTTGCGACGAGTGTACCGATACTGAATAAAGTTGCCAGTGATAAATTGCCACCAAAAGCAAATACTATTAGAGCTATTGTAGTGACAATTATAACGATAGTAGCGATCAGAGTATAACGCCATAATCTTTCCCATTTATAGGTATATGATTCATCATAGTCTTTCATCAGTTCGCCATGACCCTTGTATTCATAATGTGTAGCTACAAGACTAAAACCAAGATCGACCGCCAGCATCAAGATACATAAGAGGATGAAAGTGCCAAGGGAAGCGAAAAGAGCGTTCATGAGCGGATAATCTGAATGGTGACTCAACGAGTTCAAGGCCGGCATATAAAAAGTACCAAGCACAAATGTTGAGATCAAAACGGTAGCCACTATGTTTAAGATGCTCCAGATGGCCGAGATACGATAGTTTTTATTGTAATCTTTCATTAACCATAAGACCACGATATAAAAGATATGGCAGACTAAAAAGACCACTTCGGCTAAAGAAGCCAGATTAGAACCATCTTGATTGACAATCCCGACTGCAGCCATGATTATAGATACTACAAATAGGCAAAATAAGTATTTTACAAGTTTATCTTTATTCATAAACAGATCCTCCGCTTATATTTTACTAAATATTAACCCTATTTAATAGGAAATCATAGAGATTGACAGTGATAATACCACGATCATCCTGTTTGGGGAGGATATTGTCCTTGGTAATGATAATCTTTTTAAATGAATCATCAATATTTAAAAGTGGCCTTTCTTCTTGAATCTTTTTTTCTTCGACAGGTAAAGAATAAGCTGATTGAATGTATAGGCGTTCATTGCCTTTATTGCACACAAAATCAATTTCTACAGTCTTATAAACATTATTTAAACTTTTATTTTTGTCTAATACAGTTATATTTCCGACATCAATTCCATAGCCTCGGTATTTTAATTCATTGTAGATGATGTTTTCCATGATGTGAGGTTCTTCTATCTGCCTAAAATTCAGTTTAGCATTTCTAAGTCCAAGATCTGTAAAGTAGTATTTAACCGGAGAATTTATATAGCGCTTGCCTTTTATATCGTAGCGCAATGCTTTTTCAGTCAAAAAAGAATCTTCAAAATAACTTAAATATTTGCTTATAGTATTTTGAGAGATGGTTTTTCCTTTAACACTTTTAAAGGTATTGGCAAGTTTACGTGGGTTGACAAGAGTGCCGATCGAAGAAGCCAGATAAAATAATAGATCATTTAATTCAGCTGTATTTCTTATCTTATTTCTATTTACGATATCATTTAAATAGGTTTCGTCAATAATGCTTTCTAAATATTCTCTTTTTTGAACATGATCCTTAAAAGCTAAGATCAAAGGAAGCCCTCCATATAAACTGTAGTCATTATATGCTTCATCAAGATCGTTATAAAAAGAGGACAATTCCATAAAGCTAAGCGGGTACATGTGAATTTGATCGCCACGACCTCTGAATTCCGTAATTATGTCTTTAGATAGAAATTTAGCGTTGCTGCCGGTGACATAGACATCCACATTTTCAATATGCAAAAAGCCATTAAGGACATCCTCAAATTCTTTGACCATTTGTATTTCATCTAATAGCAGATAATACATATCGTTATCGATTATCTTATTTTTAACATGGTTATAAAGAGTTTCGGGGTCCCTTAATTTACGATTTTCAAAATCATCTAAAGCGATTCTTATTATATGATCTTCCTTAATTCCTTCATTTAAGAGATGCCTGTAAAAGATAGAAAAAAGCAGATAGGATTTGCCGCATCTTCTGATACCGGTGACAATTTTAATCAGATGGTTATGTTTTTTGCTGATAAGCTTATTTAAATATATATCTCTTTTAATATCCATAATATACCTCTATAAGAAAAATATTCACTAATATTATATCAAATATATGTTTTTTGACAATTCTATTGCACATTTTCCTTATTTTTAAGCAAAATGTGCAATAGAACTATGGACAAGTCCAATATCTGACAGTGTGACAGAGTTATATCAAGAGATTAACTAAAAATAATATTTCTATAATATCTCTATATTCATAATTTGCGATCAAGCAAGATACAGTATTTTTATCAGTGACATAAGACCAGTAAGAGATTAGATTATTTCTCGAGGTTTATATTCACGCCTAAAGCATAACACAGTGCTTGTGATAAAGTATTATTTTACATAGATTTAACATTACTCAGCCTGATGACTTTACATTGAATAATTATATTTATAGGTGTGTAAGATATACACAAGGGAGATTAAAAATGAAAAAGTTATTAAGTTTATTAGTAATTGCTTTATTAGCATTTACTGTAGTAGGCTGTTCTTCTGCTCCTGCCAGTGATGATGAAGGTGGAGATACAGCTTCTACGACTATCAATGTTTATACCAGAGATTCTTCAAGCGGTACCAGAGAAGCATTTGAAGGTGCTATCGGCTTTGATGAAGATGCAGGCGACACTTTGACTGCCACTGCTTCAGAAGTATCATCTAATGGTGATATGGCTACAAGAGTCGGACAAGACGCTAATGGTATCGGTTATGTATCTTTAACTACTGATTTTGAAGCCAACAATATCAAACCTTTACAGTTCGAAGGTGTTGAAGCTAGTTCTGAAACAGTTTTAGATGGTTCTTATAAAATGCAAAGACCATTCAATTTCGTGACTCGTGCTTCTGGTGATTTCGTTTCTGACGATATGGAACAATTAGTAGCAGCTTTCATTGCTTATATTACTGAATCGCAAGAAGGTTTAGCTGTTGTTGAAGAAGCTGGCGGTATCGTTGATTATACCAACGCCAGACCTTGGGCTGAGATTGCTGCTGAATATCCGGTATTGGAACAGGACAATTCTTCTTTAACTATTCGTACCGGCGGTTCAACTTCTGTTGAAAAATGTATCAACGCTGCTTTAACTGCTTTCCAGCCTTTAGCCGGCAACGTTCAGTTCGCAATGAATCAGACTGGTTCTGGTGATGGTTACATGCGTGTCTTAGGCGAAGAAAAAGATGGTGCCAATGCTGTTGAGATCGGTTTTGCATCAAGACCATTCGAAGATGAAGAAGATGTAACTACAGCTATGGCTTCTGGTTCATTCTGTTTAGATGCCGTAGTAGCAGTTGTAAATGCTGATAATGCATTAGAAAACATTACTGCCGCTGAACTTAAGGATATTTATTTAGGTAATACTACTGATTTCGGAAGCTTAGCACAATAGTTATATGTTGATCGACAAGAAACGTGTAAAGCGCAACAAGTCGTTAGATAAGTTCTTTCATGGTTTCTTTATGGCGATGGCGATCCTTTCAGCAAGTTTTATCGTCATAATCGTGCTCTTTGTTTTCACAAAGGGCATTTCGCCGTTTTTACCAGGATATGAATATGGACAAGTCAATCTCTTCGACTTTTTGACGGGATCTACTTACCGTCAGGATCAGGGTGTATATGGGGTAGGATTTATAATTATCAACACTCTGGTATGTTCATTCTTAGCGCTTTTAATATCCTTCCCTATTTCGATACTTACTGCTTTGTTTATTGCTAAAGTGGCACCTAAGAAATTAGGTAACACTATGCAAAGCATTGTAGAACTGTTGGCTTCTGTGCCAAGTGTCGTCTATGGTGTCTTTGCCTCTGGTGTTATTACAGTGGGAGTCAGAATGATAGCTGAATCACTGGGCATTTCAACCTTTGGCGGCTCATCGATGCTGGCGGTGATTATTCTTTTAGCGATAATGATCTTCCCGACTTTGACTTCGATGGCCACTACAGCCATCAGAGCAGTCGATAAAGATCTGGAACAGGCTTCATTAGCTTTGGGGGCTACGAAAACGCAAACCAATTTCAAGATCGTTTTAACCGCAGCTAAATCAGGTATCTTTGCCGGAGCTATCTTGGGACTGGGCAGAGCTTTTGGCGAGGCTACAGCTGTAGCGATGGTTGCCGGAAATAAACTGTTTGGCCCGACATTCAATCCATTTGATATTACCCGCACTTTGACCAGTACAATGTTAGTGGGATTAAAGGAAACGACCGGTCTTGACTATGATATTCGTTTCAGTGTCGGTTTAGTGCTGATTGCTGTCATTTTCTTTTCTAATTTTATTTTAAACATGGTCAAAAAAAGGATTGGTAGAAACTTATGAGAAGAGAAGTAAAAGATAAAATATTACAGGCTCTGACTTATATCGCTTCAGCTTTAAGTGTTTTTGTCTTAGGAGCTATCATCGTCTATCTTGTGATCAATGGTTTATCGCTAATCAATACTCATCTTTTGACCAGCAATTATTATCCGCAAACTGCTAATTCCGGAGTTAAAGCTGATTATGTTTACAGTGAAATGGGTGATTACAGCGGCAATGGTCATTACTCAAAGAAGTGGGGCATCGCTGTTGAAGATATTGTAACTTCACATAACGATGAGGAAATAAGTGTAACTTATATTGATCCCAATTCGCCTTTTGCCCACATGGAATCTTTAGTCGCCGGTCAAGAAGGTCAGGATTCCAGCCTGGAAGTCGGCAGCAATATTCAAAATATCTACTATACTGACGAAAATGGCGAAACCGTCTTTTTATCAAAAGTACAGATGGGTGATGCTGAAAATCTGGTTGCCCGTCTCGATGAAGCTGAAGGGATCGTCAGCTGTAACTTTGAAAGCTTAGGCGGCGGTATCAGAGGTTCGATCGTCACGACTTTATACCTGATCGTTATATCGCTGATCATTTCGCTTCCGATCGGTATTGCCAGTGCTATTTATCTGCATGAGTATGCCAATAAATCAAAGATCAATCGTTTAATACGACAGGGCATCGATACACTTACAGGCGTGCCTAGCATCGTCTATGGTCTTATGGGTGTAGCTGTCTTATTCCCGGTCACTCAACTGTTTGGCGCTACTTCAACCAGTATCCTTTTGGGCGGTCTGACTTTGGCGATCATCCTGCTTCCGACGATCATCTCTTCGACCGAAGAAGCTTTGATCGTAGTCCCGCAAAGCCTCAGGGATGGATCTTTGTCTTTGGGAGCCACTAAATCACAGACGATCTTCAAAGTCGTTTTGCCTTGTGCTGTCAACGGCATTCTGACGGGTGTCTTGTTGGGTATCGGCAGAGTCATTGGCGAATCGGCTGCATTAGTCTATACGACCAGTACCGTCATCTCGGATTTCCCGACGATCATGTCGCAGGGCACTTCTTTATCATTGATGATCTGGTCGATCATGTCCGGCGAGCAGCCTAACTATGAATTAGCCAGCGCTATTTCTTTGATCATTTTGATCATCGTCTTTGTGATCAACTTTGTAGTTAAAATTATCGGCAAGCGTTTAGCACGCTCGTTTATGTAGAGGTATATATGAAAACTTGTTTTAGCATTAAAAATCTTAATTTATATTATGGTGAAAAGCAGGCTCTTAAAAATATCAATATGGAAATATTAGAGAATAATGTAACTGCTTTTATCGGTCCTTCAGGCTGCGGCAAATCTACTTTTATCCGCTGTCTTAACAGGATGAACGATTTGATCGAAGATTGTAAAGTGGAAGGAGAAGTCATCAAGGATGGCCAGAACATTTATTCTTCTAAACAGGATATCGTCGATCTTCGGACCAGAGTAGGCATGGTCTTTCAAAAACCTAATCCTTTCCCGATGAGCATCTATGACAATATTGCCTATGGACCAAGATGCCAGGGACTTAAAGACCGCAAGAAATTGGATGAGATCGTCATCACTTCTTTAAAGCAGGTTGCTTTATATGATGAAGTGGCCGATCGTCTGCATGAATCAGCGATGGGTCTATCAGGCGGTCAGCAGCAGCGCCTATGTATTGCCCGCTGTATTGCCATGTCGCCAGAAGTCATTTTGATGGATGAGCCGACCAGTGCTTTAGACCCGATCTCAACTTCTAAGATCGAAGATTTAGTACTTGAGTTAAAAAAAGATTATACTATTGTTATAGTTACACACAATATGCAGCAGGCAGCCCGTATTTCGGACTATACGGCTTTCTTCCTTTTAGGCGAAGTGATAGAGATGGATAAGACTGACAAGATCTTCTCGACGCCAAGTGATAAACGGACAGAAAACTATATTACAGGAAGGTTTGGATGATGAGAGAGAAATTTATAGAAGAATTGAATAAACTTAACAATGAACTGATAACGATGGGCAGCATGTGTGAAGATGCCATCAACAGTGCGATCATGATCATCAAGGAAGATGAGTTTTCTAAAGAACTCTATGATAAAGTAGATGCTTTGGAAGATGCTACCGACAAAAAGGAAAAAGAGATCGAATCGCTTTGTTTGAAACTGATCTTCTCACAGCAGCCGGTAGCCAGCGATCTAAGATTCATCAGCGCGATCTTAAAGATGATCTCTGATCTTGAAAGGATCGCCGATCAGGCGCTTGATATTGCTGATCTTTCCAAAGAGATCGATGACTTCAAGCTTTTAAGAAATACAGCTATCTTTGAAATGGCTAAATTAGTTACTTCCATGGTCAAAAACAGTGTTGACTCTTTCGTTCGCAAAGATACGCAAATGGCTGCGGAAGTATCAAAGATGGACAATGAAGTCGATAAGATGTTCTTAAAGGTCAAAAAGGAAACGATCTCGATGATCTCGGATGAAGATAAAGAAGGGGAAGTCATCGTTGATGTCTTGATGATGGCTAAGTATTTAGAAAGGATCGCCGATCATTCCACCAATATCGCTGAATGGGTCGAATTTGCAATAAGAGGTTAAGATATGATCTATATTTTGGAAGATGATCTCAACATCCGTAAACTGATCACCTATACACTAAGCAAAGAAGGCATGAAAGTGCTGGATTTTGAATTGCCCAGCAGTTTTTATGAGGCTTTGGAAAAAGAAGTGCCGGAACTTTGTCTTATTGACATCATGCTTCCGGAAGAAGATGGTCTATCCGTTTTGAGGAAATTAAAAAAAGACAGCCGTTATAAAGATGTGCCCTGCATCATGATAACAGCCAAGTCTTCCGAATGGGATAAAGTTACAGGTCTGGATCTTGGGGCAGATGATTATGTCAGCAAGCCCTTTGGCATGATGGAATTATTGGCAAGGATCAAAGCGGTCTTAAGAAGATACAGCACCAATCTGAACGAGGAGCACTACGAATATAAAGACCTCAGCATGGATGTGATGCGCCATGAAGTAAAAGTCAAAGGCGAGGTCGTGACTTTGACCCGCAAGGAGTTTGAAGTATTGCGGATCCTTTTGGCTAAAACCGGTATCTGTCATACCCGGGAAGAACTTTTAAATAAAGTCTGGGGCTATGATTATATCGATACCACGAGAACTGTCGATGTGCATATCAGAACTTTAAGACAAAAACTGGGTGAAGCTGGAAGCTATATCGAAACGATCAGAGGCATCGGTTACAAGATAGGAGATTGATATGACGACCAAGATTTTTAAAAATATCCTGATAACCTGTTTATGTGCCACAGTCATCATCATCTCGCTGTTTTTAGTCGTACTCTATAATAACTTTAAAAGCGAAACGATCACTAAGCTTAAAAACGATGCCGTTTATCTTACTGCCGGATACAAAGCGCAAGGCATCGATTATCTTGAATCGATTGAAACAAGCGACCGCATTACCCTGATCGATGAAAGCGGCGAAGTCATCTATGACAATCATGCCAATGTGGAAAAACTTGATGATCACAGCGACCGCATCGAGATAAATGAAGCTTTTGAAGATGGGGAAGGCTACAGCGAACGCTACAGCGATACGATCGGCAAAGTGTCGCTATACTATGCCAAAGCGATCGATAATGATACGGTCTTAAGGATCTCGACTCAAGCCTCAACGATCAGCGCCTTGCTTTTGGGCATGACCTCCTATCTTTTCTGGATCATTATCATCGTAGCGATCATTGCTGTTCTTATTGCCAATCACTTGGCTAAAGCGATCGTTAAACCGATCAATGACATTGATCTCAATAAGTCTAATATTATATCGCCTTATAAAGAATTATCTCCTTTGTTTGCAAGAATAAACGAACAAAACTACACCATAAACAAGCAGATCAAAAATCTGAATCAGCGTAAAGAAGAATTTAAGACGATGACTGAGAATATGGCTGAAGGCATCATTGTCATCAACCAGAAAAAGGATGTCTTGACCTATAATGAAAGTGCCGCCAAGCTCTTTGGCGCTCACGACATCAGTGAAAACAACAGCGTTTTCCAGTTTGATCACTCTTTGAAATTCATGGAAGCGATCGATAATGTCGTCTTAGGACAAAAAAGTGAATATAAGCTAGAAAAAGATGACAAAGTATACAGCTTGCTGATCAATCCGATCTTAGTTAACGGCAAACCCAGCGGGGCAACGATCCTCATCATCGATATTACGGCCAAGGAACTGCAGGATAAGCTCAGAAGAGAATTCAGCGCCAATGTATCGCATGAATTAAAGACTCCGCTTACTTCGATCAGCGGTTTTGCCGAGATTATGAAAAATGGACTCGTTGATCCTGAAGATGTCAAAGATATTGCCGGCAACATCTATGATGAAGCTAAACGTCTGATCGTTCTCATCGATGACATCATCCGTCTTTCCCGTCTTGACAACAGCGATGTCGATGTGAAAAAGGAAAGCGTCGATCTCAAAGCTCTTGCTATAGAAGTTATAGCTCATCTTAAAAATGCTGCTAAACAAAAACATATTGCTGTATCATGCGAGGGCTATGCTACTGTCAACGGTGTGCCTTATCTTTTAGAAGAAGTCATTCAAAACCTGATCGATAATGCGATCAAATACGGCAAAGATGACGGCTATGTCAAAGTAAGTCTTTGTGAAAAAGATAATGAAGCCATCATCAAAGTCGAAGATAACGGCATTGGTATTGCGTCCAGCGATCTTGATCGGATCTTTGAAAGATTCTACCGCTCGGATAAATCACATTCTAAAGCGATCGGTGGCACTGGACTTGGTCTTTCTATCGTCAAACATGCCGTTGAATATCATAACGGCAAGATCGAAGTTGAATCTAAATTAAACGAAGGTTCAACATTTGTGATCCGTTTGCCTAAATAATTTATTTCAGTAAAAGAAAAGCCGTGTTCTGCACGACTTTTCTTTTAGAAAGGATGATATAAACTTTGAAAAAAACAGTTTTAAGAAGGAGGTTTCAATTTCTTTAAATTGCAAATATAACAGACAAATAAATGAACGATTTTGTAATAAACTGTATTTCAATTTCCTTTTACACTTTTATTCTAAGACTTAGCTTTGGCCATGTCAATAGAAAATGTAAGCGTTTACTTATTATAGTCAGCTGTAAATCAGATCGTGATCATCTTGTGCAGATGGAAAGAATAGATATAAGTTTCCATCGGCAGGCCAAAGATCTCGCCGATCACTTTTTGATAAATCTTTAATTGAGGCTTGTAGCGATCGATCAGGATCGTTTCATCCCTTACGGCATCGCTTTTATAATCGATGATGATGATCTCGTCTTTCAAAAAGGCAATGAAATCGATAAAACCATGGACGATACGATCTTCATCTTTAAAGTAGAACGAGTATTCTCTTTTGATGCTGCCGCTTAGAGCTTTCTTAAAGATCGGATCTTCAAAGATAGCGAGGATATTATTTACACTCCTGTCATCCAGTTGATGGATCGCCAGTATCTTTTCTTCATCGGGATCGAAAAGATCTAATCTTTCCATCACTTCATGCATCATCGTACCGATCTCTTTGCCTTTTTTATTGTCAAGGTCTAAAGTCAAAGGATGATCTTCTAAAGACGACGGACTGATTTCATCAAAAGTTTTGACTTCATAAGCTTTATAAAGCGGTTCTTTGGTTTCTTTACGGACTTTTTGCAGTTTAGACACAAGAGGGAGTTCGGTATATTTATTGACTTTCAGATATTCATCAAGATCATAAGCTAAAAGATAGGATGAGAAGCCTTTGCGGGCCATTGCCATTCTTAAATCACCTCTAAAAGTATCTTCTTTAAAGGCATCGACGATATAGAGTTCATTCTTGGCTCTGGTAAGTGCGACATATAATAATCTTTGATATTCGGCGATATCATCAAGATCGCTGTTTTCATTTATTAAGATCACTTCTAAAGTTTTAGCGCTTTGCCGATGAGGACCAAAAGCATATTTTAGACCGATCCCGTATTGATCACTGAAGGAGAGCGTTTCTTTGGCTTCATTAAACTGATTGCGGTTTGATGAATAAAGGATGACGGTATCAAATTCCAGACCTTTGGAATTATGGATCGTCATGACATTTACTACATCGGCCTTTTCATCTTCCAGAACGGCACTTTCTTTCTGATCTGCCATCGTGCTTTCAATAAAATCAGCCAGCTTGTTGAAAGTCGTCATTTGATAGTTCTTTAAATTAGTCAAAAGCAGATCGATATTGCTTTTTTCTTTTTTATCCAGTTTTAAATAGAAAGCGTTGATCTTTAAAAGATAGATGAAGAATTCATCAAAGATATTCTTCGTGAGATATTCCTTCAAGACAGTTACATCATCTTTAAACTTCTGGTTTTCAGTGATGTCAAAATCGATCAGATCATCATTGCTGCAGTTATAAAGAGTGGAAGTCAAGACTGAATATAAAGCGATCCTGTTATTTGGATCCAAGAGATATTTGATATAGGACAGGATGACTTCGATGGCATAAGAATTGAAATAACCGTCATTATCCTTGATAAAATAGGGGATGCCATAGTCATCAAAGAGTTTTTTGATCATGATCTTTTCACTATGGGTTCTGACTAAGACTGTAATATCTTTAAAGGCTTTGCCTCTTTTTATAAGTTTCATGATCCGCTCTATCAGAAGCATCGCCTGATAGTATTCATCAGCTTTTTGATCCTCTTCCTTTTTATCGTAAGAGAAAAGATCGAATTCAACTTTGACAAGATCTTTCTTCTGTATATCAAGATCGGCGATCTGGGCATCTTCTTTGTGGAAGCTGTCCTTTAAAATATTCATCGTCTTGTCAAAAAGAGCGTTGTTTAAAGCGACGAGGTTGGCTTTAGAGCGATAGTTGTTCTGGATGTGGATGATCTTGAAGGAAGGATCTTTTAAAAGTCTTTCCATGATCTCCGGCTTGGCACCTCTGAAGCGGTAGATGGACTGCTTGATGTCACCGACTAAAAAGAGATTGTCTTTAGCGATCAAAGAAGCGATGGTATATTGGGTATCGTTGGTATCCTGGAATTCATCGATCATGATCTCATGATAGTGCTTTTGATAAAGCTTGGCTACTTTGTGATCGTCTTTAGTCAATATCTGATAAGCATAGTGTTCGAAGTCGCCAAAGTCGATCCATTCATTAGCTTTCTTATCCTTTTGTAAACGCAGATATAATTCTTTGCTTAAGGTTAAGAGCGTATTTTTAAAAGCAACGGTATCGTTATGATATTTGATGATATGCGATGGTTTTAATAAGATCTTACAAAGCTCATCAATAGCTGTCTTGGTTTCGCTTCTTAGTTCATTGAAGCCTATAAGTTCTTTATCTCCCTTGCCCAGTTTCAATACCTCTTCAAGCTTGCTTAAAAGATAAGGGTAATCCTCAATCATAAGCAAGTCTTCAAGTTCTGTGGCAATGTCTTTATAAAAAGAGCTGTCACTGTTTTTAAAAGCAGCCAACTCTTCATAGTCGGCGATGATGACTTTAAGGTGCGATCTTATAAGTTTTAAATAATCATTTAATAATTTCTGATCATACTCTTTGAGCGAATCGACTTTTTCATAATGCCATTTTTCAAAGAAAGCCAGGGGATCTAAAGCGGCATTGGCCTCATTATAAAGAGCCAGGATCGTCTTTTTCAAGGTATCAAAACTGAAAGTTTCACTTGAGATCGCTTTACTGAGATCTAAGATGAGAGCTTCGTCTTTTTCAAGATATTCGGCGATCAATTCATTTAAGATCCTGTCTTTGACAAGTTTTAAAGAAGCTTCATCGATGATATTTTGGGTGGTGTTATAGGAAATGCCTAAAAGATAGTAGTATTCTTTGACAAGATCCAGACAAAAAGAATGGATCGTCGAAATCCTGGCATTGGGGAGTTTAGCCAGCTCATTTTCAAGATATGCCTTCTTTTCGCCATCAGCCGTGGCGATACGCTCTTTTAAAGCCTTGGCAAGACGGTTTTTCATGTTGGCGGCAGCAGCATTTGTAAAGGTCATGGCGATGATCTTGTCAAGCGAGATCTTATCGTTTATGATCCTTTTCAACAAGCGGTTGATTAAAACTGTTGTCTTGCCCCCGCCGGCACTGGCGGCTACTAAAACATTGGAGCCGGTATAATTGATCGCTTCCAGCTGATTCTTATTGAACTTCATCATTTTCTCCTATATCACAAGCTGTCAGTTTAGTTTTATTAAGCCCTTTGATGCCTTTAAAGTGGCAGATGCTATGAAAACGGCAGTAATCACAGGCATCTTCACTGGGGTTCAAAGAGATGTCGCCGTCTTTTAAACTTTGCAATAAGCTTGTATAAATATCTTTCAAAGCTTCTTTTGTCGCCTCGATATTGATCAGACGGTCTTTAGAGATCGCATTCTTCTTTCTTGTGGCCACACATTCATAATTCTTATCAAGGCCGCTAAGATCTTCAGCGACAAGACCATTAAGCCGATGAGCATTTATGAAATCTTCATATTTATCATCATCACTCACGTTTTTTTCTTTAAGCCCCTCTTTATAAGAAAAGGCATAATCGTCATACTTGCTTTTGGGGTGAGTGATATTCAAATAGAAAGCACCGCAGGGTTTAAGATCACTGATCTTTTCATAGATCAAAAGATAAGTCAAAAGCTGAAGCTTAAGACCTCGATAAAACTCTTCTTTGTTTAAAGTGTGTTTGGAAGTCTTATAGTCAATGATCCGAAAGTGATCATCCAAAAGATCCACCCGGTCAATGATCCCTTTTAAATGAAGAGTCAGGTCTTCATGTTTTAAAAAGTCTAAATCAAAATAGTATTCAAAAAGATAGGGTATAAAATCACTGTCTTTTTCCATTTTAGCGATAAAGATCATCTCGTTGGCGATATTTTCACTGATCCTTTTTAAAAGAGCTTGAATCAAAGGCTGTTCTTTGGGATAGATCTTGGTCAGCATCTTTTGATAATCATTTAAGACATCGCTTAGGGTCTTTTGATAATCTTTGGCATAGTTTTTCTTGTCGGCACTGTTTTTAATAAGTCTTTCCATCACTTTATGACTGATCACGCCGACTAAAGCTGCATCAAGATCCATCTTGTTTGGATCTTTTAAGCCAAGGCCGTATTTTAAAAAGTAGGCATAATGACATTTAAAATAGTTCTCAAAGGAAGATATCGAACCTTTGAGCACCTTGCCGTCAAAAAAGAGGTCTGTGTTTTTGATCTTCAGATCATAGTTTATCTTTAACTCTTTGGCATAATCATCAAGTTCATAATTCAGATCAGCTATCTTTGCAAATCTTTCATCATATTCCAGATGATGATTGTCAAAAGAATAATCAGAAAGACAATAGATGAGCTTTTCGTTGGCCAGATAGCTTTCAAATAAAGATACGGCTTCATCATAACGCTCTTTTAAAGTTGGAAAACCCTTTTTGACTAGTTCTTCATCATTTAAAAAACCGTTATATTCTTTAAGTTTCGGATAAATGGATGTATCAGGATCTAAGATAAAAAGATATTCATAATTCTCGAGCGGTTTATTGAAAGGAAGCAGTCTGATCCCTTCGCTTGAAACAGCATGTGATCTAAGCGTCAGCAGTTCATTTTTGATAAATGGATAGGCTTCTAAAAGATCAGTTCCCTGATATTTTTCTATTGTTCTTTTTAAAGATTTCGTATCCTGATCATTGCGGGCGATCTTTTCAAAAGCGATCATAAAGGCTTCCTTCAGATCAGTAACGGCACTAAGTTTTAATAAAAACGGCAGATATTTAGCGTGGATCTTTTGGGCTTTTAATTCCAGATCATAATAATAGCCGTCTGCTTTATCAAAACGCTCAAAAGGCTTTAGATGATCTTCGCAGTGTCTTGAAAGATATTCATAAAAATCATGATCAGCCAAAGCATCTTCTACCTGCAGCTTGACCATCTCATAATAGTTATCGATGTCAGGATGAAGATAGTAGTCAATGATGCTGATAAACTGTAAAGCTTTAAGATTATGATCGTTGCTTGTCACATTTACCGGCAAGCCATAAAGACTTAAATGGATCTTGGCATTGGCGAGATTATTTTCAGAAGCTATGATGGCACATTTATTGATATCAAGATCTTCTTTGATGATATATTGGGCAATAAAGTCTAAAGAATCGCTGCTGCTTTGATTGTGCACTTTATATGACAGACCTTTTTTAAATGTTTTATTTAAAGGGACACCAAGCAGATCGATGATCTTGGTTTCTAAAAGATCTGGTTTGATCATTCTCAGTTCGATATCTTCTTTCTTGATGTCTTTAAATTTTTGATAAAAAGAAACAAAGTCAAAATGCAAGGTATGTTTTAAGAGTGTCTTATACTCATCATGGATCTTCAGATCATCAATAACGATGTCATAAGCCGCTAAAATACTGCGGTTTTCATATAATTCATTTAAAAAGACCGTATCTTTGATACATTCATTCAATTCATTCAGTTTTAAATTTTTTAAGCCTTGATAGATCTCGTAAGCTGATGGTCTATGATAAGCCATCAGCTGATAAGCGAATTCTTTGATGCTTAAAACTTCGGCATCCAGCAAAGCGCCTTTATTTTCACTAAGCAGATCCTTGATGAGATCCGCTTTTAAATGCTGGTGAGTAAGATAGATCTTCATGGTTTAATTATACAACAATTAAGTGTTAAAATAAGGCAGGGGTTTAAAAATGAAAATACAGATCATCGGTTACAGCGGCAGCGGCAAATCAACACTAGCTAAAAAGCTGGCTGACCACTACGGCTTAAAACATCTCTATATGGACAGTGTCAAGTTTTATGATGACATGAAGGAAAGATCGCCTCAAAAACAGGCAGCTTTAGTCAGGGAATTTTTAAAGACTAATGATGATTGGGTGATCGATGGCAATTATTATGAGATCGTCCCAGAGCGTTATGAATTATGCGACGAGATCTATTATTTGGATTTTCCCCGTTTGTTTTGTTTAAAAGAAGCTATTAAAAGGTACTTAAAAAACCGCAATCAGTTCAGAGAATCTTTGGGCTGTATCGAGTCTTTTGATTTCAGCTTTTTCCTTTGGATCATCTATGAGGGCAGGATAAAATATTGGCGCAATAAACACCTGGAACATTTAAAGATGGCTAAGGTAAGACATCATTTTAAAAGCCGCAAAGAATTGAATAGTTATTTAATTAAAAAAGGAATTATGTGATAAAATTGATTTGTTAGATGGAGGTTATGAATAAATGGTCAAACCAGTAGTATTAGTTGTAATGGATGGTGTAGGCGTCAGCGATAAAGTTGAAGGAAACGCTGTTAAAAATGCTTATACTCCTACTTTAGATGAATTGAAAGCTACCTGTCCGAATATCACGATCAAGGCTCATGGTACAGCAGTCGGCTTGCCGAGTGATTCTGATATGGGCAACTCCGAAGTCGGTCACAATGCTATCGGCTGCGGTCAGATCTATGCGCAGGGTGCTAAATTAGTCAATGAATCGATCGAAAGCGGTTCGATCTATCAAAGTGAAACATGGAAAGCGCTTATTGAAAATGCCAAGGGTCATACATTACATTTCTTAGGTCTTTTAAGTGACGGTAATGTACACTCTAACATTTCTCACTTAAAAGCGATGATCACCGAAGCTAAAAAAGAAGGCATCAGTAGAGTACGTGTTCACGCTTTAATGGATGGCAGAGATGTACCGGAAACTTCCGGATTGACTTATATCGAAGATATTGAAAATCTGATGAACAGTTTAAATGATGATACTTTTGATGCCCGCATTGCTTCAGGAGGCGGCAGAATGTATATCACCATGGACCGTTATGAAGCTAACTGGGAGATGGTAAAACGTGGCTGGGATACCCATGTGCATGGCATCGGCCGTCATTTCCACAGTGCCAAAGAAGCCATTGAAACATATCGTGAAGAACTTGGCGTAAACGATCAGGATCTGCATGAATTTGTCATCGTTGATGAAAACGATAAACCTTTAGGCACTATTGAAGATCATGATTCAGTAGTCTTATTCAATTTCCGAGGCGATAGAGCTATTGAGATCTCCAAGGCTTTTGATGAAGATGACTTTGATCATTTCGATAGAGGCGTCAGACCGAATGTCTATTATGCCGGTATGCTGGAATATGATGGCGATTTACATATTCCTAACCATTATCTTGTCAATCCGCCTTCAATCAAAGAAACGATGTCTGAATATTTAGTTAAATATGGCATCAAATCTTACGCTATTTCAGAAACACAAAAATATGGTCATGTCACTTATTTCTGGAACGGCAACCGTTCAGAAAAATTCTCTGATGAGCTTGAAACCTGGGTCGAAGTAAAGAGCGACATCGTACCGTTTGATCAAAGACCTTGGATGAAAGCAGCTGAAGTGACCGATCTCTTGATCGAAGCCATCGAAAAGAATGAAAATACTTTCTATCGTGTCAATTTCCCAAACGGCGACATGGTCGGACATACTGGCAATTATGAAGCTACTGTCATCGGTGTAGAGGCTGTCGATCTTTGCTTAAAGAGGATCATGGAAGCCTGCGATAAAGTCGGTGCTACACTTATCATCACAGCTGATCATGGCAACGCCGATGAAATGTATGAAAAACGCAAAAAGGATACCGATCCTTTAAAACCAAAAACTTCCCATACTTTAAATCCGGTACCGTTCATCATCTACGGCAATGATAAAGTAAGCTTTAAAGAAGGTGACTTCGGTTTAAGCAATATCGCTGCTACCGTCTTTGAATTATTAGGTCTGAGTGTTCCTGCTTCCTGGAATGAAAGCATGATCAACAAGTTATAATCAAAACTAAAAAAGCATAGTATCATTGAGGCTATGCTTTTTAAATGTGATGGTTTTAATTAAAGATCATAATGTCCTTTGCGTGAAATAATCACCCCGGGTAGCAATGTCCCATTTCAAAAACCGCATATTCTTTAATCCTCGATTAAATCGTGGTCAATGATTTTTAAACGTCCGGATCGGTAATCTTCCATTTTCTTTTCTAAATAGCGGATGTTGCTGTCGGAATAAAACGGGTCTATGGCAACATCAAAAGGTATCCTTTTTTCACGGCCGACCTTTTTTGCGAAAATAGTAAAAGCAGCACTCATCGAAAGACCTAATTCATTGCACACCTGTTCCATGCACTTTTTTACATCAGCATCAAGCTTGAAATTCACATTTGCCATTTGAGCCATATATAATTCCTCCTTCATTATTAAAAGTAATCATAAAGAAATATCAAATATATCTTCTTTATAATTTCTTGATAAAAGCTTATAAATAGGCTGATGGAATGATGATTTAAATTTAGAGTTTAAATCGAAAGGATCGATGGCTGATTTTTTAACAAATGCTAAACATCAGTGATGATGGTCGCTATGATGACTATTTTCAAAATAATCACTATAGTCGTCCACATCGTATTTTTCTTCGATCAGAGTCATGATCTCTTTCATTGTCATGGAATTAACTTCTTCAAGATCAATGTCATAGCCAAGATCCTTCAAGATAAGATATGACTGGTATTTACCATAGGAAGAGTGGTGATTTTTTGCATGATCCATAATCTCTTCCTCTCCCTTATAACAATGCATATTGTGATGGTCATCGGCACGATCCTCAAGCACTGCCAGCACCTCGTTACACTTATGGTCATCCTGGCCAATAACTCCGATCATCAGTGTTTCATCATTTTCTAAAAGTGTTTCGATTTCTTTAGAATTTAAAATAGTTTCGATAGCATCATTATAATTATAGTTCTCAAGAACAAGTTCGTTTAATAATCTAGAACCATCGTCATTATAAGCCACTGTTTCAATAACTCTGTTTAATCGGTTGATTGAAAGTTCAATAGAAGGATTGATGTCTAAAGCGATAGTTACAACAGGTGTGAAATAGAAATAGTAAGCGCTAAAACCGACGATCAAGACAAAAGATGTCACGGCTAAAACATAACGAATAGTGTGTTTAGATCGTCTGCTAATGATATTATAAACAGTCTTTTCTTTCAGATCGTCTGAAACTTTAATATCGTTAAAGGCCTCTTTTATTCTATTCATCGATCTCACCTCCCAAATTTTCTCTTAACTGTTCCCTGGCTCTATTTAAAAGGGTATAGATAGTATTGACTCTCTTGTGCAGGATGGCGGCTATCTCTTTAGCTTTATAACCCTCATAATAGTAAAGGTAAATGACTTCCCGGTACTTTTTATCAAGTTTTAAAACAGCTTCCAAAACTTCTTTGTGTTCATTGTTTATAACAGATGGTTCGCTGGTCAGCTCTTCGATCGAGATGACATGCGAACGGAAGAAACTTTTTAAAAGATCTTTGCAGGCATTACGGGTAACTTGAATAAACCAGGCTCTTTCATGTTCAAAAGAAGCGAAAGGGCGATCATTTTGAGCATATTTTAAAAAGACAGTCTGAAAGATATCCTCGCTGTCTGCTTCATTTTTTAAAAAGATGAAACATAATCGTCTGACCAGATCGCCATGGTTATTCAAAGCCAGCCGTATCTCGTTTTCACTTCGCATCTTTAATTACCTTTTAATAATGACATCTACTTACATTATAATGATGTGAGTGATTATGACAATTATTATAGATGTGATGTTCATAATGCTTATCAGTACATCTTTGATAACTGTAATTATGATCGTAGCGGCTATAATAACTATCAGCTAATATGCTCTCAGTAACGATCAGAATGCTAACTATTACTAAAATGATCACTAATACTTTTTTCATGTGTTTCGTCCTCCTTCATAACTAATACGATCGAAACAGTCAAAATCATTCAAAAAAATAATTAAATCGCTATAATTATGATGTGAATAAAAATATTGTTGCCTACATTTTAAATATCTTAGGGTATCTGGGCATTGTCGTTCTCGGTATTATTTTTATCGTTGAGGCCAATGTCGCTGTACCTTTTTTGTGGCTGGGGTTTTTGATCCTGTTGGGTGTTTATGAGGCCGGTTTGCTTTATGGTCTGATCATTAAAAGACAGTATAAAAACCTGCCTTCGATCTTGTTTGCCTTTGTAATTATGGGCGTGATCTATGCTTTCCCGGTCACTTACAACCGTTTTATCGGTCTGATCGTGGGATTATATGCTCTGCTTAATGCCATCATCAACTTTGTTGAATATCAGATCCGCCGCAAAGAAAAATTAAACGGCATCATCGGCAAACTGTTCTTAAGTGTCATTTTTCTCATCTTTGCCCTGATACTTTTTGTAGTGCCGTATTATGGCGTAGAGCTGACCTTTGTCATAGCCGGTATCTATAATATCGTCTATGGTCTTATAAATCTGATCTTTGCCTTTTTAGAGATCGTCGATCATCGCAAGTTTGGTTTGTCTTTGCCGGTCATCATCAGTGCTTTATTGCCTTTAAGAGTTTTCATGAGGATCAAAAGCGATGATGCGATCATGTCAAGGACGATCGGTGATCCTGATGATGACAGCGAAGAAGCGCCGCTTTGTGTAAACATCTACATCCAGGAAAGCGGTTTTGAATCGTTTGGTCATGTCGATGTCAGCATTGGCGATACGATCTATTCTTATGGTCTGCATGATCCTAAAGACCGCTATCTTTTGGGATCGGCCGGCAAAGGGGTACTGGTTGAAGTGGATAAAAAAGCTTTTTTAAAGAATTGTTTAAAAAGCGGCAAGACGATGATCATCAGCTATGAGATCTATCCTGATGATAAAGAACTGGCGATCATCAAAAAAAGACTGGCTGATCTTTTAAAAGATGCCTATCCTTTTAAATGCGATGCTCAGCTGGAAGAAGAAAAAGGCGAAGTGATGAAAGCCGATGATTATATCTCTGATGTATATAAAGATACCAGGTGTCATCTATACAAGTTTAAAAGAGGCAAGTTTAAGACTTACTTTGTCTTTACTACAAATTGTGTTCTCTTGACGGATTATCTGATCCGCAACAAAGAGATCAATCTTTTCGATATGTCAGGAATCATCACGCCGGGTACTTACCTTAATTTCCTCTATCAGCTCTACCTTGATCCTGATTCGATCGTTAAAGGGATCAAGATCTATAAGCTTTCTTGAATTTTAAACGATAGAGGGCAATAAGCGAAGCTACGATCAGTATAAATGCTATGCCATACAGGAAGATCATTTTATTCTTTTCTTTCTGGGTGATTTTTAAAGCTTCACTATAGAATTCTTTGATCGTCTGATCATATTCGTTTAAGTATTCTAAAGACATAGAAGCACTGCCGTTTGTTTCAAAGTAGGCACTTACTTCTTCATTCAAGTCAGTGACGATAGGATGCTTGAGATAGAAAAGATAAGTATCTTTGAGTTCTTCGCCACTTGTCGATACATCATATAAAGAAGGAGCGATCGAGGGTGTTTTATAGAGATCGTTGATACTTTCAAAAGCGGAAGCGATCTTATAAAGAGTGCCTTCTTCATTGGCTTTAGCCATGATTTCAAGACCATAGGGGAGATCATCATGATAACCCATCGGTACACTGATAGCCGGAAAGCCGATCAGAGGTGCGGTTGATGATGAGGGCGTGTAGATCTTATTGTAGCGTGTTTCATCAATGGTCATCAGCTTTGTCTTGATGGTTGGATAGATGATCGCATCAAGATCATTGGCCTCAAAATAGGAATTGGCTAAAGCGATATTGTTCTGGCGGTTTTGATCATAAGCTTTGTAAGTTGCTGTATCATGAAAGTCATAAGCACAGGCGGAATTGTTGTAGCCTTCGATGTATTGACTATATCCGCCGTTTTTGATCAGATCGTCCAAGCCTCTGATCTTGCTGTTGGTGCCTTTTAGATATTCATTAAAGTTATAACAAAGCCCCGTGGCATCAAATTCATAATTGAGTTTAAAAGAGTTTAGATGGATGATATCGGCCCCAAGCATTTCAAGATCATTGATCGCTTCTGACATAAGCTCATAGACAAAACGGTCGGTCTTGCCGGTATCGGTGGCTGTAGAAGAAGTGTTGGGATTCATGTAGCTGTCAATGACGGCGATATTTACACCTTCCAAAGAATCATCAAGGTAAGTTTCATATTCAATGTCAGCTTCATCGATTATCTCTAAAACGATGGCTGAATCTTCAACATATTTAGTCATGATGCCGATGGTATCACGGGTATCATCAAACTTGATCACTCCCTTTGCATCGATCATCCCGAAAGTCGGTCTAAGACCAACGATGCCGTTGGCACTGGCAGGTACTCTGATGCTGGAACCGGTATCACTGCCCAAAGCGAAGACAGCTAGATTGGCTGCCACACTGACGGCACTGCCGCCTGATGAACCATAAGAAGAATAATCAGTATCAAAAGCGTTATATACATAACCGAAACTGGAATGAGAGTAAGCAGCATTGAAAGCGAACTCATCCATATTGGCTTTGGCGATGACGATCGCTCCGGCATCTCTTAACTTTTTAACAGCTGGAGCATCTTCATTTGGATAAGAGTCTAAAAGAGCTGTGGTGCCGTTTGTGGTTGGCAGGCCTTTGACATCGATATTATCTTTGACGATGATCGGTAAGCCATGGATCATAGAACGCCGGCCGCTTTTTTCATATTCTTCATCTAAAGCCCTGGCTTCTTCGATAGCCGTATCGCTTATGGTGATGAGGGCATTATACTCTTCGTTATAGGCCTCGATCCTGTCTAGATAGAGCCTGGTGATCTTTTCATAGTTCAAATAACCCAGATCGACATATTCCTGCAGCTCATTTATGGATAAGCCGTTAATATCAACGATCGCTTTTTCATATTCATCGCCTTTTACTCTTAGATCAAGACTGAAAGTGCTGATAAGACACATGATGACAGTCAGTAATTTTCGCATATATGTCCCCTTCATAAAAAAAGAAGCCGTAATTATAGCTTCTTCGCCCTTTTTAAGTAAGCAGTGACTTTTTCTTCATCATTTGGTTTCAAAAAACCGTCTAAATCAATGATCAGATAGTTTTTGCGCAAAGTGATGACCATCAGTTTCTTTGATCTATAGATACGATAAATATCCCGGTATTCAACCTTGGTATTCGTACCTTCAAGTTCATTTACGATCCGCATATTCAGATCGTTGAAATAGTATTCGATGTCCTGATGATCAGTGTGATAGTGTTTATTGATCTTGTGTTTAAGATAGAGAGCTTTTAATAAAGGCCATAAAAAAGCAACTGCCAAAGAGAATACCAGCATGCATACTTCAAAGATCAGCTGCATAAACAGTTCAGGATCATTAGTCCTTTGATAATAGATGACGCCGTTTATTACCATGTAGACAAAGATTAAACTCAAGATCCCATAAAGGATCGTCATAAAACGATTACTTAAAAAATTACCCCTTACGATCAGTTTAAAATCTAAGCGGGTCTTATTGATTACTTTTGCTTCCATGGTCTTATTATAGCGCATTTTTAGAAAATATTTTTGGTAAACCGAGGATTTATGTGTAAAATTAGGTGGTAATCAAAGAGGTATAAACATGGAAAGACAGATCAAAAGTGAAACTATATATGATGGAAGAGTAGTGAAACTCTTAAAAGATGAAGTAGAACTGGATGATGGCACCAGAAGCATCCGGGAAGTTGTAAAACATCATGGCGGCGCTGCCATCGCTTTGAAAAGAAAAGACGGCTGTTTTTACTTCGTTTCGCAATATCGCTATGCTCAAGAAACCGAAATGCTTGAGATGTGTGCCGGCAAACTGAATGAAGGGGAAGATCCCAAAGCAGCGATCATCAGAGAATGTGAAGAAGAGCTAGGTTTTACTATCAATAATCTTACCGATCTTGGCTATATGGTGCCGACCTGCGGTTATTCAAGTGAAAAGATCTATCTTTTTTATGGCGAAGAGGGCGAATATGTCGGCAAACACTTCGATGAGGATGAAAGACTTGATACAGAGGTTTTTAGTATCGAAAAGATCGATGAGATGATCAAAGAAGGTACGCTGACAGATGCCAAGACGATCTGTATCTTATATAAGATGAGGCTTGAGGGTCTTTTATAAAAGGGAAGATTATAAATGGTATATAATATTGGTATGAGAAGAATAGATATTGATGAATTAGCCAAGATATTGAAGGATTCAGACATTGAAGACGGCCTCACGGTCTTAAAAGACGGCGAGGATGCTTTTACGGTGCTGAAATATGATGATTATCAGGAACTTTTATATTATAAAGATCTTTATGATATGACTTTTGGTGATCAGCCCAATATCAAGATCCTGGGGGCGGAAGATGTCAATTTGAGCGAAGAAGAATTTGAAATGATTAAAAAACAGCTCAATGAGGCGATCGATGCCACTTTTAAACCCAAGACATCAAAAATGAATTAGAGGTAGCTATGAGAGGTCTTTTTATAACTTTTGAAGGTCCGGACGGATCAGGCAAGACAACGGTCTGCAGCGAAGTATTTGCCAAACTTAAGGAAGATGGCTATGATGTCATTCACACCAGAGAACCTGGCGGTATTGAGATCGCCGAAAAGATCAGAAAGATCATCTTAGATCCATCCAACACCGATATGGATGAAAGGACGGAGGCTTTATTATATGCTGCTTCTAGAAGACAGCACTTAGTTAAAAAAGTGCTTCCGGCTTTAAAGGAAGGCAAGATCGTGGTCTGTGAACGTTTTGTCGATTCTTCTTTGGCTTATCAGGGCTATGGCCGCAAGATCGGTTTTGAGGAAGTGCTCAAAATCAATGAATTCGCTATTGAAGGTCTGTTTCCTGATCTGACGATCTATCTGGATGTTGATGAAAAGACCGGTTTAAAACGGATCGAGAGCCGTTCTTTTAAAGACCGGCTGGATCTTGAAGATCTTGAATTCCATCATTTAGTTCATGAAGGTTATGAGAAAGTGCTGGAAGTATTCAAAGACAGGATCAAGGTCGTTGATGCCGCCAGACCTTTGGATGAAGTTATTGAGAAGGCTTATGAGATCATAAAGGAAAAGATCGATGATCAAAGATGATTTGTTTAAATATGAACCAACAGTGATGCAAAGCCTAACGAACGCTTTAAAGAGTTCACGCCTTGCCCACACCATCTTATTATCAGGGCCCAAGAATCCCTTGAAACTGAAGCTGGCCTATCTTTTGAGTGCCGTGATCGTTGCTTGTGAAAAAGAGTTTCCCGATGATGATGACAATACTTTAAGAAGGATCATGTCAGATGATTATCCCGATGTCATCTATGTTGACGGGAATAAAGCGACGATCAAGAAAGAAGATATCGAAAAGATCTTTGTGAGTTTTGCCAAGACTGCCTTTGAAGGTCAGAATAAAGTCTATATTCTAAACAATATCAATAACGCTTCCAATAAAGTCTATAACATGCTTTTAAAGTTTATGGAAGAACCCCGTGGTGATACCTATGCCATTTTGATCAGCGACGCCAAAGACAGTTTGTTAGATACGATCGTTTCCCGCTGTGTCGATCTTTCTTTTCATAAAGCCGATCTGAAGATCATTCAAAAGATGTATGAAGATGATGGTTTTGAAAGAGAAGATGCCGTTATTTTGAGCAATTCTTTAAAAGAGTATCGTCATTTAGAACTTAACGACATCAATTATCTGACAGCTAAAGATATGGTCGATAAGACGATGGATGACCTTTTAGATCCTTATGCTCTGGCTGCTTATTTCAATAATGAGATCTATAACATCAAAGAAACTAAAGGTTATGATTTTAAAGAAGTGCTTAAGTTTTATTTTGGAGCGATGATCTATAGATTAAATAAAAGCCTGAAAGAAGATGATGAAGCCTTTAAAGGCATTGATCTTCTTAGATATATGCAACTGTGTTTAAAGATTAGAGATATGGTATCCGGCAATTATGACCGAAAACTGCTTTTGGATCGGATGTGTTTTGAAATGAAAGGTATGATAGTATAATAGAGGTGGTGATCTAATGGAAGAAAATAAATATTATGTAGCAATAAAGTTTGATACCAATAATAAAGCCTATACGTTTTCTTGCGATGATAAGAATATCAAAGCAGGTACTAAGATCGTTGTGGAAACACAATATGGCATTGAAATGGGAGAAGTAGTCAAGGAACCGTTTTTAGATCCGGAACTTCCTTCAGAGCTGGAGATAAAACCGATCGTCCGGGTAGCCAGTGAAGCTGACATCAGACAGCACGATCAAAACAGCAAAGATGCCCTTAAAGCAAAAAGCATCTGTCAAAGCGAGGCTGATAAGCTTAATTTAGGGATGAATGTTTTAAAAGCGGAGTACACGCTTGATCGTTCCAAGATAACTTTTATCTATGTCGCTGATGACCGGGTCGATTTCAGAGAACTTTTAAAAGTGCTGGCCGCTATCTTTCATTGCCGTATTGAATTAAGACAGATCGGCTCAAGAGATAAAGCTAAACTGATCGGCGGCATCGGTACCTGCGGCAGAGAACTTTGCTGCAAGAACTTTAAGAATGATTTTGACATCATTTCCATCAACATGGCTAAAAATCAGCTGTTGGCTTTAAATATCCAAAAATTGAGCGGTCATTGCGGCAAACTGATGTGCTGTTTAAAATATGAAGATGATACCTACAAAAAGTTAAGAGAAGGTTTACCGAAGATGAATGCTCAAATAGAATATGAGGGCGAAAAGTATCGTCTTACCAGCATGAATGTCATTACCAAGACCTGCAAACTGGAAAATAAAGAAAATGCGATCTTTATCACGATCGATGATCTTTTAAATAAGGGCGTTTTTAAAACGGCTGAAAAGAAAACAGATAAAAATGAAAAGACAAAAGAGCTTCCACAACGATAAGCCTACTTTATATCTGGTGGCTACTCCTATCGGCAATCTGGCAGAATTGACCAATCGGGCGGTCGATATTTTAAAAGCGGTCGATGTGATCGCTTGTGAAGATACCAGGACTTCCAAGGTCTTATTGGATCATTATTCAATAAAGACACATACGATCTCCTATCATAATTTTAATGAAGAAGATTCTGCTCATGGTCTGATCAAACTTTTGGAAGAGGGCAAGGATGTGGCGCTGATCTCGGATGCCGGTTATCCTTTGATCTCTGATCCCGGCTACGCCTTAGTAAATAAAGCAGTAAACAAAGATTTCAATGTCGTTTGCATATCGGGCGCCAATGCGGCTTTAAACGCTCTTGTCGCCTCTGGCCTTAGCACTAATCATTATCTTTATTACGGTTTCATGTCCGAAAAATCCAGCGGAGTTAAAAAAGAGTTAGAGAAGCTTTTAACATTCCCTTATACGATGATCTTCTATGAAGCACCGCACCGCATCAAGAATACTTTGCGTTATGCTTTGGATATTTTAGGAAACCGCAAAGCCTGCATTGCCAGAGAATTGACCAAGAACCACGAAGAATATATCCGTGGCACATTGGAAGAGATGCAGGAATTAGATGATCTTAAAGGCGAGATCGTTTTAGTCATTGAGGGATTTCATGAAGATGAGATCGTTATTGATTATATTTCAGTCAAAGAGATGGTCGATACATATATCAGCGAAGGCATGAGCGCTAAAGATGCCATCAAAAAGACAGCTAAAGAAATGGGCATTTCTAAAAACGAGATCTACAATTACTATCACGCCAAGAATTGTTAGGTTAAAGGTCATTTAATACCCAACAAGTAAAAATCGATAAAAAACATAAAAAGTTGTTGATTTTGGTTTTATCTTTTGGTAATATAAATAAGCACTTGGTAATTCAAGATATGGGCCTGTAGCTCAGGTGGTTAGAGCGCACCCCTGATAAGGGTGAGGTCGTTGGTTCAAGTCCATTCAGGCCCACCATGAATTATCAAGTTAAATATACATATCGGGGCATTAGCTCAGCTGGGAGAGCGCCTGCTTTGCACGCAGGAGGTCAGCGGTTCGATCCCGCTATGCTCCACCATTCGGCAATTACAGTTAATAAACTGTTGATATAGAGGCCTTAAAGGGCTGTTTTTTTTATACCTTCAAAATAATAAAGATTGTACTAGAACTAGTATAGTAAAAGAAATGACTGTTTGCATTGATAATGCATATGAGTCTATAAAAGCTAAGGAACAAATTGATAGTGATACATATCCATTAAGCAAAAATAATAAATTTCATAATAAGGTAAATGGCTATGATAAAAAAGATTATCTGGACATGTCAAAAGAGGAAAAGAGAGAGTATTTTTTGGATAATTATATCAGAATAGATGGATATGACGCGCGATTTGTGCCACCCACGTCGCTCTCAGAGTGCCACTAAAGTCGGAACGCCAGTGCCACCAAAGTCTTTTTTTGAGTGCCACCATCAGATTGAAAAACCGTCACGATTTATGTT
>CALVFL010000023.1 GCA_944326825.1 uncultured Erysipelotrichaceae bacterium | reverse complement strand
TATTGTCAATAATTATTCCAATATTATCTTTGATAGTTGGTTTAAATTTTGCTAATTATACTCTTGCAATAATGATGATACTGATAGAAATAATATTTAGTGTCCTGTTATCATTTGAAAATAAGAGAATAGTAAATGATTATGTCCAATAAATTAGAATTTAAGGAGTAATACTTATGGAGCGTTTTAAAAAGAATTATCACCCAATGATTACTTTTTAAGCCAGACTATCCTTAATTATTTAAAATGGCCGCAAGTTCCTGATACAGATCATCTTCACCTTTTAAACGATAAAGCGTATCATTGACCAAAAGATGATCCAGATCTTTATAGATCGCAAATGTATCATAACCATCTTCAGATCTGATTATCACCTGCAAAGATTCATTTGCATAAGGCAAAGACAGACCTAAATAATGATTTAAGAAGTCATTATTATAGGCAAGAGTAAAAGGACTGTTGGCGTAAGAATGATCGCTTAAAACAGCCATCACATCCTCAAAACGTTCAGACAAATCAATAATATCTGGTTGAACGTTTGCAGAACATCCCTCTTTACACAACTCATAATTTATATTTTCGTTATTATCATAATTGGCATACAGAATAAAAATATCAGTCACTTTATCTTTATCACTGATAAGTTCCATCTTTTTAAAGGTGATCATCCCTATTATCACGACGACCACTATAGCGATCAAAATAACGATTCTCTTTTTCATTACTTAATCATTATAACATAGCCATCACATATTGACATCCTTATCGTTATTGTCTATGATGACTGAGAAAGGTGGTGAAAAGATGTACAATGATCTATTTAGAAAATAATAAACGGATATAGATCATTAGTATATCTTTATTTTCTATATCCGATATTTAGTAAAGGAGAATATCGAATGTTAGAAATAAATAAACTTACCATAATACATAAAAATGATAATCGAAGATTGCTGGAAGACTTTTCTTTTGTGCTGAACCCCTTAGATAAAGTGGCTCTGATCGGCGAAGAAGGCAATGGCAAATCAACGCTTTTAAAAGCGATCCATAGTTTTGATCTTGTAAACGATTATGTATCGATAAAGGGGACGGTCAATAAACTGGGTCATAAGACTGCCTATCTTCATCAAGAACTGCCCTTGGAATATAAATATCTTTCGGTATGGGAATATTTTAATACCCTGCCTGATTTCTACGAACTAAACCCCAAAGAGATCGCCCTGACTGCCAGGATGTTAGAACTTGATAAAGACATCTTTTATGATGATAGAAAACTGAGATCTTTTTCAGGCGGCGAGATCATCAAATTAGAACTGGCTTATCTTTTATTTCAAAAACCCGACATCTTACTTTTGGATGAACCCTCCAATAATCTTGATTTGAATTCTTTAAACTTTTTAGAAAATTTCATCAAGACATCTAAACTTCCGATCATGTATGTATCGCATGATGAAACCCTGATTGAGAATACTGCCAATATCATCATTCATTTAGAATTGTTACGTCATAAGACGATGACCAGGGTCAATGTCTATAAAGGCAAATATATAGATTATATAAACGAGCGAAGAAGGGGTTTTGACCGTCAGGATCAGCTGGCCTTTAAAGAAAACAGTGAATGGAAGAAAAAAGAAGAGCGATATAAACGCATCTATCAAAGAGTCGATCACGAGCTGAATACCATCTCAAGACAAAACGCTCATGGCGGACAGCTTTTAAAAAAGAAGATGCACGCCACAAAAGCTTTTGAAAAACGGCTGCTCAAAGAAAAGGAAGAGCTGACTGAATATCATGATGAAGAAGAAGCGATCATGCTTAAGTTTGAAGATGTTGAAGTGCCAAACAATAAAAAGATCCTGGATCTTCATTTGGATAAACTGGTTGTAGCCGATAAAGTCTTAAGCGAAAACATCGACTTGAAAGTCTATGGGAAAGCTAAAATAGCTATCATCGGCAATAACGGGCTTGGCAAATCAACGCTTTTAAAGGTCATCAGAGATAACTTGAAAGATCTAAAGGGCGTCTTTTACATGCCTCAAGACTATGAAGAAGTGATGGACTTTAATGATAATGCTCTGCACTTCATCGATCCTGATGCCAATAAAGAAGCCGCTACCAGAATACGCAATCTTTTAGGAAGCTGCCGTTTTACTGCTGATGAGATGCTTCATCCGTTGAGTGAACTCTCTGGCGGTCAAAAGGCCAAACTGTTTTTTATCAAAATGATCTATCAAAAAAGCGAGATCTTGCTTCTGGATGAACCGACCCGCAATTTCTCGCCTTTATCTAATCCTGTCATTTATAACATCTTAAAAGAATTTAAAGGAGTGATCATCGCCGTCAGCCATGACCGTTTATTCTTAAAAGAAGTCTTTGATGTCATTTATGAATTAAGACCGGATGGTCTTAAAAGATTATAGTTTAAAGATCACGCCCAAGATAGCAGCCGCCACGATAAAGAAGATCGGATGGATATCTTTAAAGCGATAAGACACCATCAGCAATATCGCCAAAAGAGCGATGCTTATGAAGTTGAAGGTACCAAGACCAAACGGCAGATCCAAGTTAAAGAGCGTGCTCAAGAAAAGATCCAGTACCGCTGCGACGATAAAAGCGATGACAGCCGGTTTTAGACCGCTAAAGATCTCTTCAACGATCGTCAGTTCCTTAAACTTCTTTAAATACTTGGCAATGATGCAGATAACGATGATGCTTGGCGTAACGATGCTTAAGGTCGTCACGAGCGATCCGATCACACCTGCAAGATTATAGCCGACATAAGTAGCCATATTGATGCCCATTGGCCCCGGGGTGCTTTCTGATACAGCGATCATCGTCGAAAGGGTTTCGGTTGTAAACCAGCCGTATCTTTCAGCCATTTCATTTAAAAAAGGGATCGTGGCCAGACCGCCGCCTACTGCAAAAAGACCGGTCTTAAAGAATTCAAAGGCCATCGTCAATAATAATTCAATCATGTTTCAATAACCCCGCTTTTGAAAAGACAACTCCTAAAATACCGGCAATCACCACAAGCAAGACCGTTGAAAGTCCGCTAAACAGTGATAAGACCAAAGACACGCCAAAGATCACAAAAGAAGCGATATTTTTAATATTCTTCTGCCACAGAGAAGCGATCGCTTTAATGAGCAGCATACAAACGGCTACATTGATTCCTTTCAGGGCATGAGCGACCCATTCGATCTCCATGAAATTAGAGATCAAAGCCGCTATCAGCATAATGATGATCAAAGAAGGCGAGATGACGCCCAAAGTAGAAACGATCCCGCCGATCACCCCTTTTTGATAATAACCGACAAAAGTTGCCGTATTGACAGCGATAACGCCTGGGGTACATTGACCGATCGCAAAATAATCCATTACTTCATCTTCGGTGGCCCAATGATGTTTTTCAATGACTTCTTTCTGGATCATCGGCAGCATGGCATAACCGCCGCCGAAAGTGAAAAGTCCCATCTTGAACCACGAAATATATAATTCCCACAGAATCTTCATTTCCTACCTCGCTTAAACACAAGTTAAAGTATACAACATAATAAGTAAAGAATTATACAAAATAAGTTAAAATCGTCCTTTAAAACGCTTACTAAAAGACTTAAACCTTTCGTATTTCTCTTCAAGATCTCTTTTAGCTTCTTTATATTGTTTCAGATCGAATTCTTTTTCAAAACGGGCTTTTAAACGCTTGTCTAAACTCTTTTTAGCTGCTTTATATTCAGCTTTAGCTTTATTGTAGTCGTCTTTAAGTTTAGCAGGCAGAACTTTAAAATCCGGATATGCTTCATAGATCCTTCTTATTAAGACACTGCGGTCTTTTAAGAGTTCATGAACTTTTAAACTGATCTCCTCGGTATCATCGCCATTTGTGAGATCGATCTCTTTTTTAACGATATTCATAAGGAAATGTGAAAGACCATAATCAAAAGCCATGAGAATGATGATAGACCAGGATAAAACGGCCAGAAGTTTTACATTCATGCCTTCAATAAAATCAAAGTAATGCGGATCGATAAACTTGACGATGACAAGCGAAGCCAGACCGAAAAGGATCAGATTGCCGATCCAGATCCTGCCATGCAGGTTCATCGGTTTATCGGAATAATCCCACCAGCGGGCATGGAACATCTTTTCCATATATAGACTCGTCATATATTCCAAAAAGCCGCAGATGACAAAACCGGCCAGAAAAGTTTCCCCATAAGTGCCTTCTCTGCCGATAAGCCCGCCGACCAGGACCGTTACACCCACAACCCCGGCTCCATAGATCGGGCAATAAGGACCGATCAGAAAACCCCGGTTGATAAAGCGATGGTATTGGATATATTTTAGAGTTACTTCCATCATCCAGCCTAAAACGGCAAAGATGAAAAATAAGATCACAAATTCATAAAACAGCTGCATAAGCTACCTCTTTTCTGCTTGTCCCTTTAATTGTAATACAACTCTTGTTTTTAAACTAATAATGACTCTTTGAACCATGTAAACATATATAGACAAAAGTAAATTATCTTACTATAAACAAGGGCTTTTTTATATCTTATAATTTAAGTGAAGGGGGATCAGCTCATGAAAAACAAAGATGCCTTTAAAAAGTTGTTTGATCAAAAGCTTTTAGCTTTCATCATCATTTCTGTCAACCTCATACTCTTTATTGCCCTCATCTTCTTTGCACTTTTAAATTCAGTCTATGATCTTAACACTTTCGCTTTTCATAGCGGTGTGGTATTTTGCCTGTTTTATGTTGAACTCTTGCTTATAAGCATGATCTTTCTTGATGCCTTCATCAATTACTGTCTTTTCAAAAATAAGAATAATTTTACTTTACTGACAAGTGTCTTGGGACTTATAGCTTTAATGACAGCCTTTTTGATGATCGACAGTATCAATTCCTTTATCAGCATTATCGAACTTGGCGGGATCATCGATTTTTCAAGTATCCATCAGATGTATTCGGTATTGCCGCTTTTTGACAATATCGTCATCCTGACTTTAGTCATGGTCTTATGCCTATATAAAGCTATATCTTATCTTTCTTCTCAAAAGTCGCTCAAAGCAGTCAAATGTTTAGGTTTCTTAAAGAAAAACAAGCGAAAAGTGATCATCGTTTCCACATGTTTGATCGTGATTATTGGTGCTTTAGGCGTTTACTCTTATAAAAAGAGTGTTACGCTTGATCCTTTTGAAGGCTGTGAAATGATCTATAGCGGCTATAACGGGGGCGGAAGTGCTGAAATAGAATGTGACATCGCTTCTTTTAAAGATCAAAGAATGATATTCGTTTTGGCCAACGCCAATTACACAATCGAAAACAGCCACCGCAAACTTAAAAATGGCGACATCGTGAATGTCATCGTCCATCTTAATGAAGATCTTGTCAAATATTACGGCTATAAATATTTCGATAATAAAAAGTCTTTTAAAGTAGAAGGCTTGAAAGAAGTCTATTTAGATCATAGCGAATTGCCAGAGGGTACCCTGGCTGATTTTAAAACGATCGCTCTTGAAGTTTTAAAGGATCGCTTAGATAATATAGATGGTATCACTTTCATCGGCAACTACTTTAAGTTTGTGGAAAGCGGTCCCTTCAGCAATGTGGTTTATGTTTATAAAACGGCTGCTAATGAATATTACCGGATCGGTTTTATCGACCTCAGCCCTGATAAAGAGATCATCAATTCCAAAGATGACGATATGATCCGCTTCAACAAGATCACTTTAGATTACGCCAAGAGAAGCGATGAAGCGATTGATGAATATTTTATCAGTCAGGGGTATGTAAAAGTCGTCGAATAAACATAATAGAAAGGACTATTATGGATAAGATCTTTTCCCGTAAAAATCTTTTGATCATGAGTATTTTCAGCGGTCTTTTGATTCTTGTCATGACGCTGCTTTATATCTTCTTTGTAGGCAATATCAAAGATATTCAGGGTATCAGTACAGCTATCAATGTGTTAAAGATTATTGGTTATATGCTGTTATTTGAAGGGTTTTTGATCATCGTTAAAGCGATCTCTTATATGCTTAGAGTGCTCTATTTTAAAGACAGTATGCCCTATATCAAGATCATGTGTCTTTTATCATTTATCGTTTTTATCTTGTTAGCACTATGTATACCTACTTTAAAGGATATTATCGCTTTGATGCATACAGATGTCTTTGCGATCTTTAATGTAATCGATGACATCAATATCATCAAAAATCTGATCTTAGCGATACTTGTTTTAGAAGTGCTGATCGCTGTTTATGCTGTCTATAATCTTTTAAGCAAGAAGAAATATCTTTAATCATCCACAAATTCAAGATTGGGGAAGATCTTTTCCATTCTTTCATCAGGATAAGTTTTATCAATGAATCTGGCGATCTCTGTTTGAGAAGATACGCCATTCACCCTTTGGGACCAGCGGTAAACTACTGCTCCGCTGGCTAAAGAATCAAGAATCATAAAGATCAAAAGAGTGATCGTTAAGATCTTGCCGACTTTATTTGGTATCTTTAAGATCCAGACGGCCATGCGGGGATAGATCTCTTTGATCCACAATATGCCAAGGATGCCCCAGAATACCGAATATAACAGACAGATCCTGCCATTCAGATTGAAAGGGATATTGCTGTAGTCCCAAGATGTTGAACCAAACAGCATCTCTTGAAAGAAACTGCATAGGTATTCAATGACACTGCCGACGATAAAACCGCCTAAGAAAGAATAGAAGCGGGAGCGGTTGCGGTATTTATAAAGAAAGAAAGATAAAGCCAAAGCACCAAAACCATATACCAGATTAAATGGTCCCCAGATCAGACCGACTCTGCTTTCAATGTGGCCTCTTGTGATAAGACACCAGAGCATTTCAATGACAACACCACCAAAACAGCCAATAAAAAAGACCCAGAACAGTTTATAGAAAGTGTTGCCTCTTGCAAAATGGCGGCCCTTTTCTTCTTTGTAGTCGATCATGGCATTAGTGAGATTAGGTTTAAATACTCTAAAGCGGGAATCAAGATCCTTTTCGTAATGCTCTGCCTCCTTGATCCTGGTCCTGATCTCATCAGCTGTCTTTTTCGTACTTTCGTGCATCCTTGAAAACATTGAAGAAGCATCTTCTAAAAGATCAGCTTCATCCAGTAAAGCATCTTTCAATCTCTCAACAGCAGAAATACCGTCTTCACTCTCTTTAGCCAGTTCATCTAATTGTGATATAACGCTATGAGTAACATCTTCTTCAAGATCCAAAAGATCTTTCTTGACGCTTTCATATCTGATCCTGAGTTTAGTGTTCATGTGATATTTGCGGGCTTTGTTTTGCATATAACTACCTCTTTTAATCAACTATAACACCTATCAGAGATTATTCAATCGTTTTAACCATAGACAACTATTTTCTATTTTTTACATTTTTATTGTCAATTACTTCCTGATATAGTGTATAATGATTAAGCATGTGGGGTTTTAGCTCAGCTGGAAGAGCGCTACGCTGGCAGCGTAGAGGTCACGGGTTCGAGTCCCGTAAGCTCCACCATATGGTTATTGGTCGAACACTTATTTCTTCCCAGGTGGATTTGCGATAAGAGTTAGTCTAAACATAGAAGATTACTAGAGATAGTGATCTTTTTTCTTTAGATAAGGGTATTAGGGAATATCCCTAAAATAGGTATTTGATAACAGTGGTTATCCAAATACACTGCTCGCTATCACATTACATAAGATAGTTGTGTCTTGTTTTATACAATCATTTTTCTCTTCTAACACTGTCATTTGTATCCTCGATTGATAAAGATATAGCGAGTATATTTATAGCAGGAGGAAACAAATCTATGGCAATTGAGTATGAAAGAATCGGCGATTATGATATCCCTACACTAAGACTTAACAATCATAATGAATATCGAAATAGTTTCTTTGGAAGAAGATATAAGGATTATCTCAAAGGAAATCATAAGATCATTTACTACAATCTTCTAAGAAAACAACAGCTACTTACTCATATAAAACTTGTTGAAGAAGAAGCGAACGAGCTTTATGAATCAATAATTTCATCACTTAAATCTCATGAAAAGGTAGATGAAAAGCTTAAAGCAGATGATCCTGTTAGATGGGTTCAAATGATGAATAACATCAAAAATGGGGCTAGAGAAATTGTATTGAATGAAGTGATTTATCGTAAAAGGCCAAACAAAAAAGACAGTAATGATAAGAGAAGCCATACTTGAATCTCTTTCTTTACTGTCTTTTTATTTTGTTTGTTAATGATTGATTAATCTTAGCTAGCAGACCATTTATGGACATACTTCCATAAACGGTACAAAAATAGCGAGCGGTGCATTTATGGACAGGTGTCACAAATACCACTCGTTAGGGATTATCCCTAATGCCCTATAATATTAAGAAGTTAGTTGTTGATAATGTCAATGTTATTTTCACCAAAACGGATCGACTTAATTTCACCAATTTGGGCCGAGTTATTTTCACCATTTTTGGTGAATTTTACTTGGCCCATGTTTTTATTCTTCCATAGCTTCTAAG
>CALVFL010000022.1 GCA_944326825.1 uncultured Erysipelotrichaceae bacterium | reverse complement strand
GGAATAAAAAGTTGCCCTTGTTTCGGCTCGTAAGGGCAAAAACAAGGGCAAACAGATAAGGTTTGAACGGAAAACAGGCGTGAAGCCTTGAAAAATCAATGGTTTTTGAAGATTAGATAGTTAAATTATAATTTATGGAGGTCAAAGATGAAATATTCAAAAGAAGTCATAATAAAAAATGAAAAGAAGTGTCTTGTCAGAAATGCTTTTGGCGATGATGCTGAAGAAGTCTTGAATCTTTTTCTTTTGACTCACGATCAAACAGATTTTCTTTCATCATATAAGGATCAGGCTTCTTTCGATGTAGAATTTGAAAGAAAGTTTTTAAGCGATAGAGAGAATTCTGAAAAAGAAGTCTATCTGTGTGCTGTTATAGACGATCATATCGTTGGAACTGCCAGTATATTTCCTCTAGGAGCAAATAAAGTCAGTCATCGGGCTGAATTTGGTATTGCGATCGATAAAAATTATTGGGGCATGGGAATAGGAAAAGCATTGACTTCAGCCGCTATTGAATGTGCTAAGATTTCAGGCTATGCACAGCTGGAATTAGAAGTCGTAAGTGAAAACACTAATGCGCTAGCCCTTTATCAAAAGATGGGTTTTGTTGAATTCGGCCGCAATCCCAAAGGATTTCACTCTCGCTTTAAAGGTTATCAGGAGCTAATTTTGATGAGATTAGAATTAAAATGATCCTTTAGAGTCTGCATAAGTTTTAGACCAATGCCCTTATGACGATAATCTTTAATTACTGCTAGATTTTTAACATGCACTTCTTTATAACAAGTATAGCCTGATAAAATGCCGGCAAGTTTACCGTTGTCAAAGGCCAGAAAACAAAATCTTGATATTTTGAAGATGTGCCACAACTTAATGCATATTCAGTAAATACTGCGTTTATGGTATTTTTAAGTTCATCATCTAAAATATTTGTATATTTGATCTATAGCATATAATTCCCCTTTTTTAATCTTATCAAACGAAGCTGTTTAAAAAAGGTGAAAGAGATCACATAATATCTTTTCACCTTTATATACTTAAAAATTTTCCTATATATCAATATTAACGTTTTAAAAGCGGTGAGATATGTTTGTATAATACCGCTACCACAAAAGATACGACAAAACCCTTGATTAGATTGAATGGTAAAGCACAGCACAGCACCAACATAAATTTAGAATCAATAAAACTGAAGATAGCCTGTCCCATGCCGATGATCATGTCAAGATCAAAGCCCATAAAATAAACATAAGCTGGAATGATGACAAAGTAGTTAGAGATAAAAGCTACTAAAGACATGGTGATCGTTCCTATAAGCAAGGAGATCATCGCTCCTTTTTTAGTCTTGTTTTTTTGATAATATAAAGCAGACGGTACGACGAAAGCACAACCGACGATAAAATTAGAGATGTCGCCGACAAAAGCCGTGGAAGTGCCAGAGAATATTACCTGTAAGAGATTTTTAAAAAACTCGATCAGAACACCCGGTATCGGTCCTAATGCAAATCCCCCGATCAAGACAGCTACTTCACTTAGATCGAGCTGATAAAACGGCGGAGCGATAAACGGCAATGAAATCTGAAAAAACATCAGCACAAAGGCAATGGCTGACAAGATGGCGACCTTGGTGATCACCGGAACACTTAAAACCTTGCTTCTCATAAATATAGCCTCCTCAAAATAAAAAAGGTTTAAATATAAACCTTCCAGACTAAAATATGAAAGAATAAAAAAATAAACATTCTTTCATCCAGACTTTACTGTCGCCACTTGAATCTCACAAGTTCAGCCCTAAGGCTCGTGGGGTTTACCACCGGTCGGGAATTGCACCCTGCCCTGAAAGTTTACAATGTCATTGTAAGACCTTAAGGCTGACTTTGCAAGAGTCTTTATTTAATTTTAGTAATATTATAAGTATTCCGATCTAAATCAATCGTTACTTTTATGCCGTTATCAAAGATGGTTTCCTGTTTTCGGCAAGCATCATCTAAGAAGTGATGAGCGATCATCTCATCAAATATGACTTTATCAGCAAGTTTCAAAACTTCTTTTGAGCGTTTAAGAGCTTCATTTAAAGTAAACTTATGGCCTTCAAATGAACCGTCAATATTCGGATAAGCACTATCTCTTCTAAGATATGGCAAGCCGCCGTTAAGCAATGCGTAAAGCATGTAGTCATCATCCCTTTTATCCATCATCCATGGGATCAATACAGCATCATGATAGACAAGATTAAATAAAGGGATGGCTTTACCGATAAATCTGCCGTCTTCATGCATCATAAATTCATAAGGGGCATAATGACAAAAGACCAGCGTATTCATCGCCCATTCATTCACTTCTTCACTGCTGGGGATGATCTGCTTATCGATGAGGTATTTAAAAGTATCTTCCCGGTAATTCTTGCATTCAAGACGAGTCATCGGATGATCTTCATTAAAACACTCGTCCATCTCATTGCAGGTAAAGACATCAAGATAAGCACAATCAAGCTTGATGCCAAGATCATGAAGCCTTGTAAAGTTTCTTTTCACAAAGTCTTTGGCAAAGCTGGCACATAGATAATTCTGCCAGCCCCCTGCCCAGCGGTTATGGGCAAAATTTGAACCGTCAGCACTTTCAACAGCCAAAGAAGCATCATAACTTTTAGAGTGAAAATAAAAATCACGGTATTGATCGTGGATGCCAAAAAGATAACCCAGATCATGAATGCCATCCACCAAGGCTTTAAAACCTCTTTCACCTCCGGCATCCATAGCGATCGGGAAAGGATCGGGATGAGCGTTGTCATAGGCCACGCCCCAGCCGTCCAAATGAATATAGACATCCTTTATCCCAGCCTTAGCGATCTGTTTTATTTCCTTTAGCCTATCTTTAAAGTTCGTAAGATGATCGTTTTTACCTGGATCATTTGGATCATAAAAAGAAGAATCTTCACACACTTTAGTCTTGATGCCGGTATGAACAAAGGCTGAGCGGGCTAATTTATAAATATCAGGCAAAGCGATCGCTTTTTCTTTTAAGCTTTTAAAAAGTCCCCGCTCTTTTAAATAGGAACGGTAGGCTTTGGCAATGGTATTATAATCACCTTCTGCCCCAATGATATAGCGAAGCGATCTCTCTTTTTCATAAGAGCCAAGACTTGGCAAATGATAAAAACCAAAACGGTTATGACCGTTTTCGGATCCTTTATAATAGCCGCTGTCGGCTGGTGTTTCGGCGATCATTAAAACTGTACCCTTTTGATAAACATAGCCCAGCATCGAAAGATAGGCATCGGCACTGTAAAACTGACCGTTAAAAGACATCTTTAATTCTCTTGTATCATCATTAGGTATGATCAGACCTTGTCTAAAAGGAATGACAGCATAACCGTCGTCAATACTTAAAGGTTCAGGCCAAAAGATCTTTTCAATAAGACCGTTACTTTTAAGGACATTCAATTTAAAAACGACCTCACTTGTCGTTTTATCTAAAAGACAAGCGGTTCTGATATGAAAAGCATCATTTTGATAATCAGCGATAATACCGCCATAAAGAGCGTTGTTTAATGTGCGATGTTCGATCTTTGAGAGATCTTTAAAATAAAGACGGCTTTCATCCTTTAAAAGCAGATAACTGAGTAACTCTTTAGAAGAATGAAGTTCGACGAACTGATTCTTTATCGAATAACCGTCTTTAAACACTTCAATAGTGTGATCATTAACTGTTATTTTCATATCAATCTAGAGGCTGCTGGTAATAATTGCCGATGATCATGGTCGTTTCCTGGATATTGACAAAAGCTTTAGGATCAGCTTTTAAAACGGCTTTGATGACCTGCCGGCGCTGGAAAGAATTGATGACCATATAAAGGATCGTCATATCAGAATGTGAATAAAAACCCTCACCTTTGATCTCGGTGATGCCATGTCTGGTGCCTTCTAAAACAGAATCGGCAACATCTTGAGGTTTCTTGGTAATGATAGTCAAAGTTTCCATCTTATATCTTTCATGCATCCTTTCAACTACCTGCGTGGAAACAAACTGATAGACGATCGAATAAAGAGCTTTCTCCCAGCCGAAGATTAAGCCGGCGATACTTAAGATCAAGACATTGCCAAGCATGACATAGTTCCAGGTCGAACGGTTGAATTTATTGGCGACATAGATGGCAATAAAGTCCGTTCCTCCGCTTGATGCATTATAATGCAAAGCGATACCGATACCCACGCCTGATAAAAGACCGCCGAAGATCGCTATCAGCATCGGATCATCTAAGATAAGGAAAGGTGGCAAAAAGATCGTGATGACAGAAACCAGAATATACTGAATAACTGAAAAGATCGTAAATCTTTTACCGATATATCTGAACACTAATATCGTGGGAAAGATATTTAAAATAAAATAGATGACACCAAAAGGTATATCGAGCTTAAAAAAACGCAAGCTGATATCTGAAACGATACGGGATATACCAGCGAATCCCCCCGGATAAATACCACCGATATTAGAAAAACTGGTAATGGCGATCGAATAGACAAAAGCCGATATCCCCATCATCAACAATGTATAAAGATCTTTTTTGATCCGGTCTTTTTTACTTAATTTACGATACATCTTCATCCCTCTTAAATTCAAAACTGTCTATTTCTTTAAAACGCTTTATTATTTTAGCACCGGTTATGCTCAAATCGTGAAAATCTTTATAAATTTTTTCAAAATCTATACTTAAAACTGCAAAGCGATCATTGTAACGCTCAAATTCTTTAGCCAGTTTGGTGTATTCAAGGGCTAATTCTTTTAAGTGTTCACTTTTTTGCGTATTGAGATAGATCGCTTTTAAAGCGGTCAAATAGGCATTTAAAGTCGTTGGCGAAACGATGTAAACATGTTTTTTGTAAGAGTATTCAACGACATCACTGTGAGCGGCATAGATCTCTTCAAAGATCACTTCCGATGGAATAAACATATAGGCGAGATCAGCTGTTTCATTAACGATGAGATATTTATCGGCAATATCATTGATATGTTTGACAAGATCTCTTTTAAACTGCAATCTGGCTTTTTCCTTCGTGAAAGCATCCTTCGTTTCATCACACATGATATTATAGGCATCAAGCGGAAACTTGGAATCGATCACCACTTTACCCAAAGGTTCAAAAGTCAAAAGGACGGCATCGGCGATATAGCCGTTAGATAGTTTATACTGTTTTTTATAGAAATGTTCATCATCGCCATAAGAGGCTTTTAAGATGGAATAGAGTTCCACTTCGCCAAAGGTTCCCCGCATCTTTTTATCATAGAAGATCTTCTTTATATCCAGCAATTCTTTAGACAATTCTTTCAGATCATTCTGGGCATGATCGATCTTGCCCATGTTTAAATTGAGATCTTTGAAGATCTTGTCACTTCGCAGGTAGTTGTTGAGCAAAGAATCATTGATCCTTTTTTCAAGACCGCTCATCTTCAGATCATTAGAGTTTTTAAGCCTTTCAAAATCATCTTTTAGATATGAAGAAAGATCGTTGCTGAAAGAAAGCAGCTGCTTGTTTAACTCCTGATTATTATGTATGACAAGATTCATGAATCGCTCATAGTTCTCTTTTTGTCTTTTGTCATCTTTTCTTTTATAAAGCAAAAAGAAGACAACCAGCAAGATCAGACATAAGATACATGCGAATAAGAGAAAAATCCAAACTATTTCATCCATGTTTATCATTATATCAGTTCTCGCTCTTAAAACAATATCGTTTTAATTAGAATAAACAGATCTTTTAAACTGATAATCCTTGTATAGCTCGATAAGTTCGATCTGTCTTTTGATGATCCTGTAATTGATATTCAAAGTTATCTCAAAGCCGTTAGAAAATACCAGTTTAGTCTTGTGATCATCGATGCGTTTATATCTTTTAAGCAGACAATAATCGATCACGATGCAATCGGGTTCTTTTAAAGAACGGGTCAGGATATAATATAATTCATGCTTGTCAGAAATGATCAGCGGGGGTTTATAGTGATGTTTGGTTATAAATCTGAAAGCTTCCATCCTCCCCTCTAAAGTAGAACCATAGCTTAAAGCCAGTTTTCCAAAATAGGTATTCAAAGAGGTTTCAAGCCGCAAGACTGATGAATCAGTCTTTATCATCTTGCCGTTAAAAATAATTAAAAAGTCCCGCATATAGATTTATATACGGGAACAGTTTATTTTCCTAATCATCTTCGTTGTCGGGATAATCATAGATGATGCTTTGTTTCTTTTTGATCTTTTCATCTTTGCTGCTTCTAAGGGCAGCTACAAGATAGCGCAAAGAAGCAAAAGCGATGAAGATCAATACTGCCAAAGATAAGATATCGTTAAAGTTTTCGATCATTTAATCCTCCTTTCGCTTTAAGGCTTCCTTAAGTTTAATGGCTACTCCCTCTGGCACTACTTCACACAGCTCTTTTAGATCAGCATCTTTGATAGCACTGTAGCTTTTGAATTTTCTAAGCAGAGCCGTCTTTCGTTTTTTGCCGATACCTTCAACTTCATCAAAGATCGAGGCAAAGGTCTTCTTTTTTCTGAGCTTGCGGTTATAGGTGATCGCAAAGCGATGAACTTCATCCTGCATCGATGATAGAAACAAAAAGAAGTTAGACTTGACATCTATATCGATTATAGCATAGTTCTCATCCATCAGGTAGGCCGTATTATGCTTATCATTTTTACCTAAGCCTAAAAGTTTGATCTTCATGCCAAGACTTTGCAAAACTTCTTTAGCGATCTTGATCTGATTCTCGCCGCCATCGACAATGATGAGATCAGGTCTTTTCAGATCATTGCTCAAAACTCTAAAATAACGCCGATAGATAACTTCTCTCATCGATTTAAGGTCATCAAAAGAATCATCCAGACGATACAGACGATATTCTTTTTTATTAGGACGGAGATCCTCATAGACTACCATTGCTGCACAAGTCAAAGTACCGCCGATATGAGAATTATCGAAAAGTTCGATCCGGCGAGGCGAAAAACCCAGGACTCTTTTAAATTCTGAAGCGATCAGTTCATAATAATTGTCATCCTTTTTAATGATGTCTTTCTTTTGGATCAGATTGATCTTGGCATTTTCTTTAGCTTTTTTCAGCATTTGATATTTAAAGCCCCGATTAAAGAAATGCACATCGATATTCAAAGATTCACTCAAGATAGTATGATCCAGATCTTTATCCAAGACCAAAAGCTTAGGGGCAAGATGGCTGGCATAAAACTGGTAAAGATAAGAGATGAATTCTTCTTTGGGATCGCCATAAAGATTGGCAATATGCAGATCTTTAAAAAGCAGACGGCCGTTTCTGATAAAAAGTCCGACGATCGAAAGATAACCGTCTTCAACATAATAGGCAAAGACATCAAAAGACTCTTTAGATGACATCTGAACGCTTTGTCTGTTGGCAGTAACATACTCGATATCATTAATAAGATCACGATAATCAGCCGCTTTTTCAAACTCCAGTTTAGCGATAGCTTCTTCCATCTTTTCTTTCAAAGACTTGATGATCTGACTGTTATCACCTTTTAAGAAGTTTTCGATGTCGCTTTTGATCTTTAAACATTCCTTTTCATCATAAGGATAGACACAATAACCTTTACAGGCCTTTAAATGATAGTAAAGACAGAGTTCTTTGCCTAAAGTTTTGCACTTGCGGGTCAAAAAGAGTTTATTGATGAGATCGACGGTGTTGTTGGCGGCACCGATATCGGGATATGGCCCAAAGATCTTGCCTTTGTATTTAGTCTTTTTGGAAATGCGGATGCTCTTGCAATAAGGGATGATGTCATCACTAAGCAGGATGTAAGGATAAGACTTGTCATCTTTAAAGATGATGTTGTAGCGGGGATCATGTTCCTTGATGAGATTGTACTCTAAGATCAAAGCTTCTTTTTCACTGTCGGTAACGATATAATCAAAATCAGCGATATTCATCACGAGTTTAGTAGTCTTATAATCATGGACGCCGATAAAATAGGAATTGACCCGGTTTTTTAGATTGATGGCCTTGCCGACATAGATGATCGTCCCCTCTTTATCTTTCATAAGATAACAGCCCGGACTTTTAGGCAAAGTAGCCAGTTTATTCTTTAAAGCTTCTTTCATTTAAACTCCACTATCGTAGCAGCACTGCCGCCGTCATAATAATCGGCCAGATGATAATCCTTAATATTTTTGTTGCGCTTGAGATGATCCCATACTGCCTTGCGCAAGGCACCGGTACCAATGCCGGTAACGATCTTTACCGACTTCATATTGGCACCATAACAGTCATCTAAATATTTACCAAGGACATCAAGCGCTTCTTCGACCCTCATGCCAACCAAGACTAATTCCCTTTCAGGTCGTTTAAAGTTACGTTTATGATGTTCCTTAAGAGTCTGTTTGATCGCCTTTTTTTGATAAAAAGCCAGATCGTCTAAAGTGGTCTTTAAAGTCAGACCATTTAGATCAACAGTAGCATTATCGCCTTTGATGCTTAAAAGTCTTCCGATCTGATCATAAGAAATGATCTTGACAAGATCGCCTTCTTCAAGCTTGACATCCTCACTTTTTTTGACATCTTTCATCTTATAGGTATCAAGTTTAGCGATCAATTCAGTAACTTCATGGTTTTTAAGCTTATTTTCATCGATATTTTTAAACAAAGCTCTAGCCTTGGCTTTTTTCTTTTCTAGATAATTATCGAGCTTATGTTTGACTTCTTTATATAATTCTTCTTTTTTACTTTCAAAAGCAACCAGCTTCTTTTCATAGTCTTCTTTAAGATCCTTTTGTCTAGCCAGCACTTCTTTAAGCTCTTCTTCTTTTTTCAAAAGGCGGGCATTTTCGATCTCTAAAGATTTTAAAAGTCTGGCTTCTTCATCGGTATTTTCCTTTAAGATAGCTTTAGCCTCTTTGATCAAAGACTCATCTTCAAGATAGCGATCGGCAATATCTAGGGCATTAGACTGGCCAAGTGAATCTTCGACATAGCGATAGGTCGGCAAAAGCTTTTGATAATCAAATTCCTGACTGGCTGGCAAGATATGCTCGTCACTCAGGGCATATTTTTTGATCTTGTCAAAATGCGTGGTAATGACAAAATCAGCACCCAGATCTACTAAACGCTTCAAGATAGCCAAAGCCAAAGCTTCCCCTTCTTTGGGGTCGGTACCGCTGGCGATCTCATCGATCAGGATCAATGATCTTGATGTAGCGTTATTTAAGATATTATTCAAGGAAACAAGACGGCTTGAAAAAGTACTTAAAGAATCAACGATCGATTGGGCGTCGTCAATATCGCTATAGACCCCATCATATAAAGGTACTGAGGCTTTAGAAGCCAAAAGCGGTATGCCAAGATAAGTCATTAAGACGCTAAGTCCGATCACCTTCATCGATACCGTCTTGCCGCCGGTATTAGAGCCGCTGATAACGATACCTCTGATCGGTTCGATGATCCGATAGGTATTTTTGACAGCCTTATCCTTTTCAAGCAAAGGGTGGCTGATATTTTCTAAAGACAGATGATCGTCGATCTTGGCCATAGTGCCGCCGTTTTTAAGCCCATAGCTGGCTTTGGCGAAAACACTGTCCAGAAACATCAAAGAATTAAGGTTGGCTAAAAAATAATCGGCATCTTTCAATACTTCCTTAGAAAGATAAAGCAGGATCACATTGATCTCTTCTTTAATGTCGTTTTCTAAAGAAAGCTTGCGGTTGTTTAAGTCGATAAAAGGCTTTGGCTCGATATAGCTGGCCAGATTAGAAGCACTGTTTCCATAGTTATAGCCGTCAAACTTATTCTTGTCGGCATTCTTGATCAGAAAACAGACTCTTTCGCTTCGGTTATAGATGACGCTCTCCTGCAAGGATGAGGCATGGTCTTTGATGAATTCACGGGCCTTTTGATCGATGACTTTTAAAAGTTCATCAAGTTCTTGACGCAAAGCATAAAGTTTAGCACTGGCATCGTCTTTGACCTTGCCGTCATCGCCGATCCTTTTGGCGATGATCTCGATGAGATGTTCGTCATAGTAAAGAGAATCCAGATAATCGGCTAAAGTATCAATATTACTGACCGCTTTAAAATGTCTTTTGATTCTTTTGATCTGCAGATTATGATCAAGGATGTCTAAAAGTTCGCCTGATAGTAAAGTATAGCCTTTTTTCAAATTGGACAAAGGTTCATTCAGATCATTTATCACGCTGAAATCAAAGCGGGGTTCAACACTTAAGACCTTTATGGCTTCCGAGGTCTTGTTGACTTCATCTTTGATCATTAAAGGATTGAAATCGACTTTTAAAGACAAGATATGATCAAAAGCCAAAGAAAAGGAAGTTTCTTTAGCTACTTGTCTTAGGATATGATCCAGTTCTAAAGATTTAAAATTATCTCTTGCCAAAGCCATTGTCATCAAGCCACTTGTCAAATGCTTCCGATAGATCATCCATGCCGGCGATCTCATCGCCCAAAGAAGAAGTGATGGCGTCAAAATCGACATATTCACTCATTTTAGCGACTGCTTCGTTGGAGATATTGCTTAAAGGATGGATGATGGTATGATCGATCGCTTCCTGACCGTTTATGAATAAAGGTGTCGATAGGATCGTCGAAAGTACGAGGACCCAAAGCGTACCGGTAACAGCCCCCAAAAGAGCTCCTAAGATCTTGTTTAATTTGCCGATGATCGGTAACTTAGAAAACATCTTGGCAATCGTTAAAAGAATGGCTAAGATGATCTTAAAGACGATAAAGACGATAAAATACCAGATGATGGAATTCAAAAAGACTTTGGTGATCATGTCGCCAAGATCGCTGTAATCCTTAAAAAGCGGAAAATGTTCAGCTAAAGTCGGTGCTAGAACGATCGAGGCAACGATCGATACGAAAAAAGCGATAAGATTCAATAACTGATAGATAAAACCATTTTTATAAGCTAATAAGATCGAGCCAGCAAGAATGACGATGGCTGCGATATTGATCAAGATAAAATAACTGCTTTCAATATACATGTGTGACCTCCACGAAATTATTTTATAGTAAAAATAAAGACAATACAAACGAAATAATGCTATGATGTATAGGTATGAATACGATCAGCTTAAAATTAGATAAAAAAGATATCGCCAAGCTTGTTTCAAAGTATCAGGACTTTGAAACAGTTTCTAATAATCCTTACATTTATAAGATGTTTAAGACTAAAGATCTCACCATCAGTATCTATACCAATGATAAGGTCGTCTTTCAGGGGAGTGATGCCCATTTAGCCGCCTATGAGCTTTTAAAGATCGAAAAAGACATGGCTGGCAGTGATGAAGTCGGGACCGGTGATTATTTTGGCCCGGTCTGTGTAGCTGCCTGTATCGTAAGCAAGACTCACGTCAATGAATTAAGGCTTTTAGGAGTAATGGATTCAAAGAAGATAAATGATGACAAGATCAAAGAGCTGGCACCTAAACTTATTGAAATGCTCCCGCATACGATCCTCATCCTTGATGATCTGACTTACAATAAAGTACATAAGACTAATAATCTCAATATGATCAAAGCCAAACTGCATAACCAGGCTTATCTCAATCTAAAAAAGAAAGGTTATGCAATACCTAAACTGGCTTATGTGGATGAATTCGTTAAAAAGGAATTGTATTTCGACTATCTGAAAAATGAAAAAGCGATCTATCGTGATCTGCTTTTTGAAACGAAAGCCGAAGATAAATACATTGCTGTAGCGGCTGCTTCGATCATTGCCCGCTATGCCTTTTTGACGACACTTGAAAAGATGTCTTTAAAATATGATCTTAAATTTGCCAAAGGCGCCGGGGAAATTGCCGACGCCTGTGCTTTAAACTTCGTAAGAAGATATGGTATTGAGCGTTTGGGAGAGGTTGCCAAGATCCATTTCAAAAATACGGAAAACCTCAAAGCTAAGCTCTAGATATTATTTTGAGAATTGTTTTTGACGATGACGTCATGAGCGCCGCCTTCAACGATCGAAGTTGAAGAAACGAGCGTCAGTTTAGCCTTGTCTTTAAATTCAGGAATAGTTATCGCTCCGCAATTACACATTGTGGATTTTATTTTAGCTGTCGTGATCGCAACATTGTCTTTCAGATTGCCGGCATAAGGAACATAAGAATCAACGCCCTCTTCAAAGGACAACTTCTTATCGCCGCCCAGATCATATCTTTGCCAGTTGCGGGCACGGTTAGAACCTTCGCCCCAGTATTCTTTATAATAAGAACCATTCAGCATGACTTTATTGGAAGGTGATTCTTCAAAACGGGAGAAATAACGGCCTAACATTACAAAGTCGCTGCCCATGGCCAAAGCCAAAGAGATATGATGATCAAAAACGATACCGCCGTCTGAACAGATCGGAATATATTCATGTGTTTCCTTGAAATATTCATCACGAGCCTTGGCGACATCGATGACCGCTGTTGCCTGTCCTCGGCCGATACCTTTGGTTTCACGAGTGATACAGATCGAGCCGCCGCCGATACCGATCTTGACAAAGTCTGCTCCAGCTTCTGCCAAGAATCTGAATCCTTCCGCATCTACGACATTGCCGGCACCGACATAAACATTGCCTTTATAAGTATCTTTGATCCATTTGATCGTTTCTTTTTGCCACTCGGTAAAACCTTCCGAAGAATCAATACACAAGACATCAACGCCAGCCTTGATAAGTTCTGGCACTCTTTCCATATAATCACGGGTATTGATGCCTGCTCCGACTAAGAAGCGTTTATGGGAATCTAAAAGTTCGTTGGGATATTCTTTATGGGCTTCATAGTCTTTACGGAAGACGATGTATAAAAGATTGTTGTCATCATCAATGATCGGTAAAGAATTGAGTTTGTGCTCCCAGATGATGTCATTGCATTTAGAAAGATCATGGCTGATATGTCCGCAGATCAGATCTTTAAAAGGCGTCATATATTTAGATACCGGATCATTCAGATTGACTCTGGAGATACGGTAATCTCTGGAAGTGATGATACCCTCTAAACGGCCATGAGAACTGCCGTCATGGGTAACCGCTACTGTCGAGTGGGAAGTCTTTTTAATCAAAGCCAGAAGTTCGCCGATCGTCTGATCAGGTCTGATATTGGAATCGGAAATAACGAAACCGGCTTTATGATTTTTGACTCTTCTGACCATCTCGGCCTGATCCTTGATCGATTGTGAGCCATAGATGAAGGAAAGGCCGCCTTCTTTGGCCAAGGCAATAGCCAAACGGTCATCCGATACCGACTGCATGATCGCACTAACCAAAGGGATCTTCAGCTCGATCGGACTCTTTTCCCCTTCTTTAAAACGGATAAGCGGGGTCTTGAGATCAACATTATCAGGTGTGCATTCTTTGGAAGAATAACCCGGTACTAACAGATATTCGTTAAAAGTATGCGATACTTCGCTAAAAAAATGTGCCAACTTTCTATCCTCCTTATATTTTAAATATTATATACCAAGATGTACTTTTTGAACATAATATAGTATAATTTGAAGGATTTGAGGTACAAATATGAGATTAAGTGATAAATATTTCTTTACATTAAGAGAAGATGTCAAAGATGAAGATTCCCTAAGCGGCAATCTTTTATGCAAGGCCGGCTATATCAAAAAGACTTCAGCCGGCATCTATATGATGCTTCCGTTAGGTCTTAAAGTCGAAGAAAAGATCGAAGCCATCATCCGCAAAAACATGAATGAAACCGGTGCGCAGGAAGTCAAGATGCCGGCTTTGATCGCTCAGGAATACTATGAAAAATCAGGACGTTTGGAAAACTTCGGCAAAAGTATCTATAAACTCAAGGATCGCTCGAACAAAGCCTTTACTTTAGGACCGACTCACGAAGAATTGTTTGCGGTGGCTGCCAAGATGATGATCAAGTCTTACAAGAATATGCCCTTTAATCTTTATCAGATTCAAAGCAAATACCGTGATGAACCAAGAGCCCGTTTCGGTTTGATCCGAGTCAAAGAATTTGTGATGAAAGATGCCTATTCTTTTGATAAAGATGAAGCAGGACTCGATGTTTCTTATAAGAAAATGTTTGAAGCTTACAAGAGATCCTTTGATGAGATGGGCATTGATTATCGCATCGTCAAGGCTGATACCGGCGTCATGGGCGGTCTATTGTCCGAAGAGTTTCAGGCTATCACCCCGATCGGTGAAGATACGATCGTCTATTGTGATAAATGCCATCACGCTACAAACCTTGAGATCGCCAAGAGTTTAAAAGATACGACTCCAAGTACTGAAGAGCATTTAGCAAAAGAGCTGGTCCACACTCCTAAGGCTGGCACTATCAAAGAAGTTTGCGATTATTTAAAAAAAGATGAAAAGGCTTTTGTCAAGACTTTGATCTATCGGGCTGATGATAAGGTTTATGGCGTCATGCTTAGAGGTGACAAAGAAGTATCAGAAACTAAATTAGCCAAAGCCTTAAAGGCTAATGAGATTGAACTGGCTGATTTTGCCTGTGTTGAAGAAGTTACAAATGCTAAAGTTGGTTTCGCCGGTCCGATCGCTTTAAAATGTCCGATCGTCATGGATGAAGAAATCTTAAGCATGGCCAACTATATAACCGGCGCCAACAAGACTGATTATCACTATATCAATGTCAATAATGAGGATTTTAAAGCTGATATCATCGCTGATATAACTTTAATCAAAGAAGGAGATCTTTGCCCTTATTGCCATGAACCTTTAAAGTTTACCAAGGGTATCGAAGTCGGCAACACCTTTAAATTAGGCACTAAATATTCTAAAGCTTTAGACCTTACTTATTTGAATAAAGACAATCAGACTGAATATGTCTGGATGGGTTCGTATGGTATCGGCATCGGCCGCTGCATGGCTGCCCTTGTTGAACAAAACCACGATGAAAACGGCATTATCTGGCCATTGAGCGTTGCACCATATAAAGCAGCTATCGTACTCATCTCTTCTAAAGATGAGGTTCAGACTAAAGCTGCCGAAGAACTTTATGACTTGCTGAATAATAACGGTATCGAAACGATCCTTGATGACCGTGAAGAAAGACCGGGCGTCAAGTTTAAAGATATGGATCTCATCGGCATTCCTTACCGTATCACGATCGGTAAAAAGATCAATGAAGGTCTATATGAATTAAAAGATCGAAGAAGCGGCGAAGTTAAAGAATTAAACAAAAATGAACTTCTGGATCTTCTTAACAGGTTATAAAAAAATGAGGTTTCAAGCCTCATTTTTTTAATGCAGGATATAAGTTTCGCTGAATGGTATTTCTAAAAATTCCAATAAAGCAACGATCTCGTCATAGGCACTGTCGGCAAAGGTAAGATCATTGGCGATACTATCGATCTCTTCGCTTAAAAGATCAACATCTTCAAAACCAAACAAACCAAAGTCGAAGATCTCGGCTTTTTCTTTGATGAGTGACGGATTTGTCTTAAATGTCGTTAAATTAGTGCGCATCGTTGATAAGATCGTTACAACTTCATTTTGCCGATTGCTAAGTGTCGCACTTTTGACAAAGATGCCCGCTTTGGGATAACGCTCATAACCAGTAGCAGAAGCGTAAACATCATTAAGATCATAAACGACATCCAGATCATCTTCACTCAATTCTTTATATTCACTCATGGCCTCGCTGACATAAGGTTCTATTAAGATCGCTTGTGAAACATCTTTATTGACTAAAGCCTTTACTACCTCTTCATAAGAATCGTATTCTTCTAAACGGTAAAGATCAGGCATATTGGTCTTTAATTCATCAAAGAGAAGATCATCGATCCCCCCGGCATCATAATAGGCCGCTTTAAAGCCATAAGTACCATTGCTTAAGACTTTCACATCACCAAAGGAAGTTATCGCCAGCAAACGGTAGGAAGAACCGTCATTCAAGGCCCTCATGCCAAGATCAAGCGGAGCTATGATCAGATCGATCGTTTCTTCCTTGAACGCTTTTTCAAGATCTTCGTCCTCTTTAACGATCATATAGTTTAGATCAATGGAACTTTCGTCAACTACCGAAGCGATACCTAAAGAATCGATACCGCTTTTAGAAATGATCGTCATGGAAGTAGGATTGACTTTGTCACTCTTTAAAGAATCGTTTTTATTGAGGTTGATCAGAATCAGCACTAAGATACAAACGATATTCACAAGTGCCAAAGCAATCAAAACTCTAAGTAAGATATTAGTCTTCGATCGTTTTTTCATCGTTAATAGTATCTAACAGTTTAACACATTCGTCAAGGCTCATAACCTCTGTGTCCTTATGTTTGCGCTTGCGGATGGTAACAGTATTATTGGCTTCATCACTGTCACCTACCACTAGAGTATAAGGGATCTTTTGTGTTTGAGCTTCTCTGATCCGATAGCCCAGTTTTTCATTGCGGTCATCAACTTTGACTCTAAGTCCGGCCTTTTGTAAAGCTTCTTGGACTTTTAGAGCATAAGCGAGATGTTTTTCGTGATGAACAGGCACTATTTCTACTTGAACAGGAGCCAGCCAAAGCGGGAAAGCACCGCCGAAGTGTTCGATGATGATGCCCATGAAACGCTCGATCGAACCAAAGATGACTCGATGCAGCATGAGCGGTCTTTTCTTTTCGCCGTTTTCAGCTACATAAGTGATGTCAAAACGCTCAGGCAGATTCATATCTAACTGAATAGTGGCACATTGCCAGGTTCTGTTTAGACTGTCATGAATGTGGAAATCAAGTTTAGGTCCATAGAAAGCACCATCCCCTTCATTGATCTTATAAGGCTTATTGGCATGTTCGCAAGCTAAAGCCAAAGCTTTTTCCGCTTTATCCCATACTTCAAGCGAACCGATATAACCCTCTTTAGGACGGGTTGATAATTCAATGTCATAAGTCAGACCGAAAATGCTGTAGAAACGGTCAATAAACTGGATCAAACGGATGACTTCGCTTTCAGTATCTTCTTCTTTCATGAAGATATGAGCATCATCCTGGGTAAAAGTTCTGACTCTGAAAAGACCATTCAAAGCCCCGCTGGCTTCATGACGATGAACGATGCCAAGTTCGCCTAAGCGCAAAGGCAGATCACGATAGGAATGTAAACCATTCTTATATACTAATAATGCACCCGGACAATTCATCGGCTTGATGGCAAAATCATGTTCATCGATCTTGGTAGTGTACATGTTGTTGCGGTAATGATCCCAGTGTCCGGAAATTTCCCATAACTCCTTAGACATGATGATCGGAGTCTTGATAAACTCATAACCCTCTTTAGTATGTTCTTCATACCAGAAGTTCTCTAAAAGATTTCTGACGATCATGCCGTTTGGCAAAAAGAACGGACAGCCGGGCGCATATTCGCTGATCATGAAAAGACCAAGTTCTTTGCCTAGTTTGCGATGATCTCTTTTTTTAGCTTCTTCAAGCATAAACAGATGAGCTTGCAAGTCTTCTTCATTCTCATAGCAGACGCCATATATTCTTTGCAGCATCTTGTTTTTGGCATCATTCTTATAGTAAGCGCCAGAAACTTTCAAAAGCTTGAAATATTTGATCTCTTTAGTCGTATCTACATGCGGGCCACGGCATAGATCAGTAAAATCACCCTGGCTGTAACATGAGATAACTGTTGATCCTTCATCCATGTTATTGATAAGATCGATCTTGTATGGATCATCTTTAAACATCTTTAAAGCTTCTTCTTTCGAGATCTCATGTCGTACGATCCGCTTGTTTTCTTTAGAGATCTTCTTCATCTCTTTTTCGATCCTGGCCAGATCTTCTTCTTTGATGACATCATCACCAAGATCGATATCATAATAAAAACCGTCATCGATTACCGGCCCGACCCAAAACTTGGCATGGGGATAAAGATGCGATACGGCATGTGCCAATAAATGCGCACAACTGTGATTCAAAACATTAAGTTTGGGATCTTCTTTAATATTGATCATAAATACCTCCTAAAATAATAAAAGGTGCTACCAAGGTCGCTAAAAGCGAGGTACCACCTTTAATTTCTTACTCTAAGCTATTAACGCAAGCTAACGATCACTCATTACAAGGATGACTCACAAGTAGTAACCTATCCCCCTTCACGATCATTTACACCAGCCATGACCTCTCTTTTGATCGGTAAGGATAGATCTTGTCTTGATCAAAGTCTTTACGAATTAAGTATAGTAATTATCTCTGAAAAGTCAATAAGTTTGCTTAAAACGTGTTTCTTTTCCCTAGTTTTCTTTCTTCTTTCTTTGATAGATAACGCTACCAGTTAAAGCTGATAGAGATAATAAAGCTGCAGTAGCCCAAATAAATGTATTAGATCTTACGCCAGTATCAGGAATCTCTATTTCTAAAACCGGAATAACAACACCATCTTTCCTATAACCGCAGACAGTACATTCTTCATGTTTAAGACCAGTACTAGTGCTTGTAGCTTCTTTATCAATGACCCATTTAAAGTCATGAGCTTCTTTATCCAGTACTTCACTACATTCACAAATATGATAGTGACTGTTTTCATCATGATACCAGGTATCAGTTGGGGTATGATCGCTAAGTTTTGGGATAGTTATATCTTCTAAGCTTAACTCATTAGTGCCAAGGGCACCTTCATAGTATTTATCACAGTATTCACAATACCAGTATTCAATATTGCCTTCTTCTAGATGGGTTGCCTCTTTAGCTTCAACATGCTTCATATCATGTCTTATTTCATAAGTTACATCAAAGTGGGCATAATCTCTATAGGTACCATCTTCACTGGTATAAGTAATAAAACCTTTTAATGTCGATCTTGTTTCAGCACTTAGATCATCTTTTAGTTTGATCGATACTTTAGCTTCTTCATTTGGTTTTAAAGTATTCTTATCAAGCGTGATGACAAGCCAAGGATTTTCTCCATGATCTTCTAAAAGAATCGTTTGATTGCCAGTATTTTTAATAGTTATATATTCTGGATCTTGCGGATCATAGCCTTCCTTGACAGAAGGCAAGGTTATTTTATCAGGAGTAACTGATACAGAATATACTTTATTTACTACGGTTATTTCGCAAGAGGTTTTGATATTAGGATCAATTGTCGATGTAGCAGTGATTGTTGTTTTTCCCTCTTTAATGGCAGATACCAAACCATTTGTATCAACTGTTGCCACTTCTTCATTTGATGATGAGTAAGTCACTGCTTTTTCATCATCAGGTATATCAGAGGGTTCATAATTAATTTGAGATTGGTAATCATCTCCGACATTCAGTTCTTTATTAGCATCAACAAAAGCAATTGAGTTAAGTTTGATCTTCTTGCCCCATGAGTCATTGTTTGAATGATTATATAAAGTTACATTTGATATAGGACTACTGCCTTCGGCAAGTTTTGCTTCATCGGTTACATATACAGTACCACCAGACGCAATCGCATATGTACCAGTTAATTTGATTGAGCCATTACCGCCGATCTTATATGTAGAACCCACTGGTACATTCAGTGCATTTCTTCCTCGCCAAGTACTTCCTACTGATATCTCATTTTCACCTATGAGTGTCATATTGACATTTATTTGATTGAAGTTACTGTGATTCCATGTAGAAAAATAATAATCGTGATTATTCAAAATCTTAAAATTATTCAAAGTTATGTTCAGCGTAACCGGCTCTGGCAAATTTTGCAAGCTGTTACTGAAATTTACCGAAAAATCACCATCCATTATATTCCCGTTTGTTGTAAGGATCACTTCGTCATCAGCATCAACAACTGTTTCATTTGGCTCTCCGGTAGCAAATCTAACGACCACGTCTTCGCCGCTATCATTTAAGAAGAATTCCAAGTCTGGATGGCCGCTAGAAATGGTGATCGTTATTTGATTGCCATTTTTGACAATGGTGTTACCACCATCGGCGCTTACTGGCATCATTAACCCAAATACCATTAATACAGAAATAAATAATGTAAATAGCTTTCTC
>CALVFL010000021.1 GCA_944326825.1 uncultured Erysipelotrichaceae bacterium | reverse complement strand
TATTTCACATAAGGATTATTATAGGGAGGAGTGGCACAATTTAAAGCGACGCAAGTGGCACAAAAAAACGCCGCCGGTGGCACAAGTCTAAGCGACTTAGTGGCACCAAAACGACGTCGTTTTCAGACATAATGAAAGCGATTGCATATTATTAAGTTAGGCTTGTTACTTAAATATTTTTAAGGCAATACCGCAATGTTGATTTTGTGTGTGTTGCCTTTTTTGATGCGTAAAGGTACTTCGAAATTTGCTTCATACATAAAGATCACAATTCTTGGTGGGTGGAAGTATGGACGAAAGTAGAAGATTTTTAGTAACATCTATCCTAAATAACAATGCTTTATTGGCTTATGTTCAAAAGCGTGACCGGGAAGTCGTCATGTACGCCAATGGAATTGGTTTCAGTTCACGTAAAGGTATGATGATAGCGAAAGATCAGGCCAAAAAGATTTTTGTTGTTGTTGATGATAATTACAAGAATCAGCTGCTTAACATGCTCGAGGAAATACCTTTCGATTGCATCGAGATGACTCAGAAAATCGTAGATCTTTGCGAACAAAAACTAAATACGAAATTAAACCCTTCGCTTTTAGTTAATTTAGCAGATCATATCAACTTTACTATCAAACGATATAGTCAGGGGTTGAATGCACCGATTCTGGTTGTGAATGAAATTGAAAGATTTTATCCGGCGGAATTTGAGTTGGGAGAAGAAGCTGTGAAAATGATCAATGAACACTATCATATTAATTTGATCAAAGATGAAGCTGCTTCTATTGCGTTCCATATCATAAACGCAAGCGGCACGGCAGACAATGTTGAAACACGCAAAATTATGTATGGAGTAAAGGATATTATTTCCATTACTGAAGAGGTATTTGGAATTAATTTTGAACAAAATAATATCAATTATTCACGATATGTTACGCATTTGAAATATTTTCTTAAGAATGTTTTGACTAATAGCTCAGATACTTACGACACAAACGACATACTGTATTCCCTGTTATCAAGAACTAATGCGAGTGTTGGTGAATGTCTCGATAAGATTGACGATTATATGAACAAGATCTTTAATTATCATCTTACAAAAAATGATCGTGCTTATTTGACTATTCATTTGTTAAGAATTTTAGGTAACAAAGTAAAATTAGGAGGATAAAATATGGCACTAGACATTGAGAAATTATCATCTCAGATCGTTGAGCTAGTCGGCGGTCGTGAAAACATTTCTTCAGTTACACACTGTACGACGAGAATGCGTTTTAACCTTAAGGACAAATCTAAAGCTAAAGGTTCAGAAATCAAAGCCTTAAAAGGTGTTCTTGGGGTCGCAGACCAATCAGGACAATTCCAAGTTATCCTGGGTGAAAATCTATTCCCGGTCTATGAAGCAATCGTCCATGGATATAATCTTGATGAAGATGAAGTTGTAAATGAAACTATTAAAGAAGATTTAAACATCGGAAAGAAAGGTTTTAAGTACTATCTTTTAAAAGTATCGCAATTCTTATCATCATCATTAGCACCATTCATTACGATTTTGTATGGCGCTGGTATGTTAAGGGTTATTACCAGTCTGGTATCTTTCTTCTGGCCTGATGTAGCAACTAACACTACATACGTATTGTTCAACCAATTAGCAAATGTACCGTTCTACTTCTTGCCGGTCATGGTCGCTTATGGTGCAGCAAGAACTTTAAAAGCCAATCCGATTTTTGCAATCACAATGGCTTGTATGCTGGTATATCCGGATTGGGTCGCTTTAGTTAATGCTGGTGAATCGGTATCAATGTTTGGAATTCCGGTAACTTTGATCACATATTCAAGCTCTTTATTACCAGCTATTTTCTCAGCAATCTTATTGGCTTATCTTGAGAAGTTTTTCTATAAATTCATTCCTGGTGTCTTAAGATTAGTCTTTGCTCCATTATGCACATTGGCTGTAGCATTCCCGATCGTCATGCTGGTATTAGGACCTGTCGGCAATATCGTTGGTGGATGGATCGTTTCAATTTTCGTATGGATTGAAAATACATTTGGCGGTTTAGGTGTCGGATTGTTCGCTGCCGGCTTCCCATTCTTAGTCATGATGGGTGTCAACATGCTTACAGTTGCGCCTATGACAGAATTATTTACAAGACAGGGTTATGATAACTTCTTCAGACCTGGTTATATTATTCATAACTGTGCTGAAGGCGGAGCTTGTCTTGGCGTGTTCTTAAGAGCAAAAAATAAAGAACTTAAATCAGCTGCTTTATCTGCTGCTATCGGCGGTATTGTTTCAGGAGTCAGTGAACCGGCGATTTATGGTATTATGATTCCTTTGAAGAAACCGCTATATGCCGTTATGATCGGTGCTCTTGCTGGCGGTACAGTTGCTGGTGTTATGGGTGCTAGTGCATTCTCAATGGGCTATTCAAGTGTATTGGCGATCCCGATCTTTGAATCTACCGCTTTAGCTATTACAGTCGGTATTATCTTGACGATCGCTTTATCATGCATCGTAACTTATATCATCGGTTTTGATGAATCGGCTTATAAAGGTTAATTAATAATTTATGAAAAGGGGAGAAGCTTTTCTCCTCTTGTGTTGTATTTTGATTAAGGAGAATCCTATGTTGAATATTTTTAAAAGAAATAACAAGAAAAACAACAATATTTATGCTTTCGCTACAGGAGATCTGAAACCAATTGAAGAAGTTAATGATGATGTGTTCTCGCAAAAAATGATGGGCGATGGCATCGCTATTACGCCTTCGTCGGATTTTATCGTATCCCCGGCAGCTGGTGAAATAGTAATGATTTATTCAACACTTCATGCGTTTGGAATACGTCTTGATAACGGCATAGAAATATTGGTTCATCTTGGGCTTGATACCGTTGCGATGAATGGCGAAGGGTTTATGAAATTGTCAAGTGTTGGGAAAAAAGTTAAGGCAGGAACTCCTATAATCAAGATGGATCGCAATTTTTTCTTGGATCGAGGTTATGATATTGATTGTATGCTGATTGTGGTTAAAAATGACAAAAACATACCTATTAGTTTTACTAAAACAGGATATGTCAATGCAGGACAAGATGTCATTGGCGAAATAGGTGAACAAGATGAGTAGATTTCCAGACGATTTTTTATGGGGAGCTTCCACCAGCGCATATCAATGTGAAGGAGCATCTTTAGAGGATGGAAAAGGACTATCACAGCAAGATGTCATCAATAAACAAAACCATGACATTTATGGATTTGCTGATGCAAGCGTGGCAAGCGATCACTATCATCACTATAAAGAAGATATAAAACTCATGAAAGAAATGGGATTTACGGCTTATCGTTTTTCGCTTTCATGGTCTAGAATATTTCCCAAAGGTCGTGGCGAGGTCAATCAAAAAGGAGTTGCTTTTTATCACAATTTGATCGATGAATTAAAAAAGAATGGAATTGAGCCGATTGTGACAATATATCATTACGATCTTCCTTTACAGCTTGTAGAAGAATATGATGGCTGGCTGAATCGTAAAGTAGTAGACGACTTTGCAAATTATGCTCGCTTTGTGATTAATGAATATAAGGATAAAGTAAAATATTGGACGACAATAAACGAACAAGGAATAATCGTGCAATACTGGACCAAGAAGTGTTTAATAAAAGATAAGTATCTTAAAGATGATCGCTGGCGTTATCAACTAAATCACTATATGAATTTAGCACATGCAATAGCTTGCAATTTAGTCCATGAAATCGTTCCAGGAGGATTGGTTGGGTCAGCTACCGGATATTCGCCGGTTTATGCTCATAGCTCTAAACCAGAAGATGCCCTTGCCGCTTTACACGCCAATGAACTCCGAAATTTATATTACACAGATATTTGGTTTAAAGGAATTTATAATGAAAATGCCATGGCCTATCTAAAAAGTCGAGGCTTAGCACCAGAAATAGCAGAAGGAGATATGGAACTGATAAAAAGCGGTAAATCTGATTTCCTGGCACTCAATTATTATCGAAGTGATTGCGCTGAATATGCTTCTAATAACGAAAATGAGAGATTTATGGGCGTTAATCTGACTGGCGAAAAAGGCAAAACTGACGGCGAAGAAACTCATCCGGGTTTTTATAAGATGTGTAAAAATGAAAGTTTAGATACAACGGAGTGGGACTGGAGCATTGATCCGATTGGTCTGGAATATACCCTAAAGGATCTTTATGATCGTTATAGAATTCCTTTAATGATTACAGAAAACGGAATTGGAGCCAGAGATATTTTAACCAACGATGGTAAAATTCATGATCAGTATAGAATTGATTATATGAAAGAACATATCAAGGCCATTAAACGAGCTATTGATAGTGGAGTAAAAGTCTTAGCTTATTGTCCTTGGTCTATGATGGATATTTTATCTACAACTAACGGATACAGCAAACGATATGGTTTAATTTATGTCGATAGAACTGATAAAGACATAAAAGAATGCAAAAGATATAGAAAAGACTCGTCATATTGGTACGAGAAAGTAATAAAATCAAAAGGAGAAGAATTATAATGAAAAAAACAGTGCAAAGCAAATTTCCTGATAATTTTCTATGGGGAGGAGCAGTGGCTGCCAATCAATGCGAAGGCGCTTATCTTGAAGATGGCAAATTAATGTCAACTGCCGATATTAAAGCCAGAGGATTCTTTGGCGGTATCAGACGTGATGCAGATTACTATCCGACTCATAAGGCTATCGATTTTTATCACACTTATAAAAGTGATTTAAAGATGATGGCCGATGCTAATTTCAATATTTTTAGAACATCAATTAACTGGACCAGAATTTATCCAACTGGCGAAGAGGCAACCCCTAATCAAAAAGGAATTGACTATTACCATGATATGTTTACATATTGTCATTCATTAGGAATGAAAGTAATGGTTACGATTTCACACTATGAAACACCTTTAAATCTAGTTGATAAATACGGCGGCTGGGATAATCGTTGTTTCATCGATTACTATTTAAAGTTTGTTAGGACGATCGTTGATAATTTATCTGACTGCGTTGATTATTGGCTAACTTTTAATGAGATCGGCAATGCTGCAGTTAAACCGATCTGTTGGGATGCAGCGGCAATTGATCCTGAAAGCGATAATTTGCTTCAAAGAATGTATCAAGCTGCTCACCATCAATTTGTGGCAAGTGCTTTAGCTGTTAAATACATTCATGAAAATTCTAGCGCTAAAGTAGGTGCTATGATTGCCTATAAGACAGTATATCCTTACACTTGCGATCCTAAGGATGTGGAAGCAGCAGAAAAAGAAAAGAGGAAAGAATATTTCTTCTCGGATGTTCAAGTCCGTGGCAAATACCCTAGCTATATCTGGAAATTCTTTGAAGAACATAATTTGGATATAAAAATGGAATATGGGGATGAAGAAGTTATCGCTTCTTATCCGGTAGATTTTATTACGTTCAGTTACTATCGCAGCCGTGTAGTCAAAGCAGACGAAGCTGAACCGGCCGAGATAACTACAAATACATTAGAAGGTATCTCAAACCCATATTTGCCAAAAACCGGCTGGGGCTGGTCTGTTGATCCAAAAGGCTTGGAGTTAGCACTGCTTGAGCTTTATGATCGTTACCAAAAGCCGCTGTTTGTATCAGAAAATGGTCTTGGTGCTATTGATGAAGTTGAAAATGATCAAATTCACGATACTTATAGAATCGATTATATGCGTGAACATATCAAGGCCATGAAAGATGCCATTAAAAATGGTGTTGATTTATTCGGTTATACGATGTGGGGCCCGATCGACATAGTTTCTAATGGCACAGGACAAATGTCGAAACGTTATGGAATCATATATGTTGATTTAGATGACGATGGCAATGGTACTGGCAGAAGACTAAAGAAAGACTCTTATGCCTGGTACAGTAAAACGATTGCTTCCAATGGTGAAGATCTAGATTAATAAGCATAGTTTTAAAGATGGGTATAATTGTCTAAAATGACACATTATATCCATCTTTTTGAATATGGAGTCAGTATGAAAAATAAGGTCATTATTTTAGATGTAGATGGAACACTGATCGATTACAAAGGATTACTTCCTAAAAGCGCTGAATATGCTGTAATCAAGGCAAGAGAGAAAGGGCATAAAGTATATATTTGCACAGGATGTTCAAAGATTGAAATAGAAGTCAAAAAATGGGATTTCGATTTGGATGGAATGATCGGCGGTAATGGTTGTTATATTGAAAGCGGGGACAAAACTATCTTCCATAAAACACTTACTTTTGAAGAGTGCAGACATTTTGTAGATTGGTGCAAATCAAATGGAATAGCATTTAGACTAGAATGTAACGATGGTATGTATATAAGCGACGATTATGAAGAAAAATCAAAAGAAGCTCGGATGCGCTATATTTATGGAAATATCATAAAAACTAATGTGAAAATACCAATGAACCCTTGCATGGTGAAGGGAGCGAATCTATATAGAGATGACGTGAATAAAACGGCTTTTGTTTTAAGAGAATACAATGATTATTTAGAAGCTAAAAAAGTTTTTAAAGATTTAAAAGTAGGAACTTGGGGCGGGAAAGGTGAAATGGCTCTCTATGGTGATATAAGTCCTAGCGGCGTTTCTAAAGAATCAGCTTGTTTAAAACTTCAGGAATATTTAGATATTAAAGCTGAAGACATGATAGCTTTTGGCGATGCTAAAGTTGATATACCGATGTTTAAGGCATGTGGAATGGGCGTTGCTATGGGAAATGGCGGAGAAGTAATTAAAGAAGCTGCTGATTTGGTAACTGATAATGTTGATAAAGATGGCTTATATAAAGCTTTTGTTTATCTTGGGTTAATAGAAAATGATCTGAATTTAGAGATTTAAACAGAACGTTAGATGTGGATATAAAAAAGAAAGTATAAAATTTAAACAAACAACTAATGCGATTTAAAGACATCTCGCCAACCCATCACTTAGCAGAGCCTGGAATACTCGTAAATTATATTGTCATTAGTATTTTTATGTGCCTGCGCATACTTTATTAAAATCATATTGGATATTTAATATTAATTTCTCTAATATTTTTGCATAGTAATCTCGCTCATTTCATTTCAATATCAATACACTAAATAATAGAGCATCATTCTGGATCTGATCGAGAGCTAACAAGTTAATTGTTAATGATAATGCAAAATGATAAAATGGACATATAGATATATGTTTGGAGATTAAATATTATGAAAATGAAACTAGGAATGTTCCAAGAAGAAATTGTTATTCCAGATGGATATACAAAATTGGATAGAAAAATAGTTAAAGAAGTGAATGAATCAGGAAATTGGCTAGTAAAGAAGACCTCTAACTCAATTAATTGTATTTCTGGCTTTGTTGTCTCTAAAAAAGATTCTATGAATTTAGATGATAAACAGTTAATAATAGATGAAATCCATTCGTCGTTGAGTGATAATCAAGGGATTATTTGTGTTAAAAATGGCGAAACAAAGAATCATCATAAATATATTTATTCAATAGTGAAAACTATAAATGAACCTATGGGCGGTGTTTTATATTATTTGAGAATGAACATTCAGCATGATAAAAAATTATATGAAATTATCGGAGAGTTTACAGAAACTGGAACAACAGGTTTAAGAGATTCATTAATTTTAGATATGATGATGTCGAAAGGCGATGTCACAGTTGAAAACGATAAACTTCAGGGATGGTTTAAAGACCCTTACGATGATGCTTATACAAAAGGAATTATGATGAACCTATCTGAAAAAGAGGAGTTTGATGAACTTTTTCCAGACCATCCATTGTCACAAGCAAGAGAATTAGTAAATTACATCATTGAAAGAGAAGAGCCAAAAAAGTTTTCTTTAGATGATCAGTTAAACGAAGCAGTTAAAAAATATAATGACACTTATAATCAATTCTCCGATATAGCTCTTCAGTTATATCTTCAAAGAGTTCGTTCTGTTGATGTAATTCAATTAGTAGAAAATCTAATTAATAGTATTGCAAATCATCCAAAGACTTTCGATACAGACTTTAGTGAAATAAATAAAAATAAAAGCAAATTTATGGATGCTCAAGATTTTGCTAGCAAAGAATTAGAAAAAGCAAAGAAGGAAGCTTTGGGCGTTGGCACAGGCGTTGCCGCCGGAGCAGCAATTACTGCCTTAGCACCAACCGCAGCAATGTGGATTGCTACAACTTTCGGAACCGCATCAACCGGAACGGCCATTTCTGCTTTATCCGGAGCGGCTGCAACAAATGCTGCTTTAGCTTGGTTAGGAGGAGGTGCTTTAGCTGCTGGAGGTGGCGGAATGGTAGCGGGAAATGCGCTTCTTGCCCTTGCCGGACCAATCGGTTGGGGAATTGCAGGGTTTTCTATACTTACCTCTATTGTTCTGTTTGCTAATAACAAGCTTAAAACAAATAAGAAAAAGCAAGAAGAAATACTTAGTGTGAAAAATAATACTAATCAATTAAAAGAAGATATCGCTTTTATTGAAGACCTGTACTCAAAAACAGAAGACTTAAGAAGTAATCTTAATGAATCATTCTCTTCTAATCTGGCGATGTATAATTGCGATTTTAATAAACTCAACGATGAGCAAAAATACCAGTTAGGTGCTTTAGTGAATAATACTAAATCCTTGGCAGCTCTATTGAATTCTACTTTATCAAAGGAAGATAAATAATTATGAAAACTGCTAAGACTATAAAAAGTAATCAAGAACAAGCATTAGCTTTTTGGGTTAATTATTTAAATCAAGTTCGTTTAAACAAATTAATGGAGGCCCTTAATCAGCAAGATAAAAATCTATCTGAAGCTCTCAAGGAATTAGATCGGGCACTAAAAGAAGTTAATGATATTATTATAAGCAATCGTGGCGGCGATTCAGGAATCCATGGTTTTTTGGCAGAAATATTAGAAACAGGAATAAATAACGCAAGAAGGTTAATTGATGGTAAGAGTGCAAATATGGAATGGCTCAATGATAATGGACCAATTGATTTAATGCGTGATGGTATTGGCATCCAACAAAAGTTTTATCAATCAGATGGATTATTCTCTTTAAATGCTTGTGCGAAACATTTTAAGCACGATTCCGATTTTTTGGAAAAAGGACAAAAGTATCAAATTCCAAAAGATCAATATGAAAAAGTAATATATTTATATTCTTTATCTGAAAAGGAAGCATATAAACAATTAAGCGCAGTAAGTGAACCGACAATATCGCAATGGCGCAAAGTTCACTCTTTTTTTGAAAGCTCAGATTTAAAAGTAAATGATTTTGAATCCTCTCACGTTAGATACGATGAGGCTCAAAGAGATGTTGCCAAAAATACCTTGAGTAACGAAAGGGATAACATCCAAGAGATCGATAAACAAAATAGAGATAAAGCATATCAAAAAAGTAAACCATCTCTTTCTGAAGGAGCAAAAACTACTGTTGTTTCGGCATCGATAGAAGGATTAACAACATTTTGTTTAGAAATTTCTAAGAAGTTAAAAACAAAGAAGATTTCAGAGTTCAATAATGAAGATTGGACAGAAATTACTAAAAATACTGGCTTCGGATTCATGAAAGGTGGGGTTCGTGGATCTTCGATGTATCTTTTGTCCAATTACACTGTAACTCCTACTTTTGTGGCTAGTTCAGTAGTGACAGCGTCATTTGGAATTGCAGAACAGGTACACCTTTACAGAAACGGAAAATTATCTGATTTAGAACTGATCGAAACTTCGGAAATACTATGCTTAGAGGCTTCGGTGAGCGCTCTTTCCTCTTTGCTTGGCCAAGTAGCTATTCCAATACCGGTTATTGGAGCTATGATAGGAAATACCATCGGAAATATTATATTCCAAGTGTCTAAGAATTATTTTGAAGGTAAAGAACAAGAAATATTTGCAAAATATATAAAGGAACAAGAAAAATTAGATAAACAATTAGATTTTGAATATAGCGAATATATCGCTTTATTGAACAAGAATATGGAGGCATATCTAGATATATTAGAGCAAGCTTTTGCTCCAGACATTGATGTAGCTTTTAATGGTTCCATATTGCTAGCTAAGCAACTGGGAGTTCCATCAGAAGAAATATTGGAAGATTTAGAAAGTATTAATGCATATTTTGGTTGATTTCATTGTTTATTTCATTGTTGCTGATTTAACGAAAAATGTATGTCTAATCTAATCGTTTCTGCTAATCTCAAGGGCTTTCTCAATGGGAATTTCTCAAATAAGGGTTGATTATATATATATATATATATAATGAAAGCGAAGCTAAGGAGTAATATAAAATGGCTAAATTTAAAGTTTTATTTGATGGTGAGTATGAAGATGATATTTTTGACAGTGAAGAAGCTGCAAAAGAATATGCTCTTTATTTATGCTCATGTTCTCGTGAAGGTGCAGAAATTTTAAATATGTCTAATCCTGGCGATTATGAATATGACGAAGATAATTTTGAATACCCAGACTACGAAATTGTAGAAATCGATGAGGATTAATTAAAACTATCAGGAGATCAATCTTATGAATAAGAAAATAAAGTTATTTACCATTCTAGCTACTGTTATTAGTATGACAGTATGTTTTGCCGGCTGCAACAGTAGTGAAACGCCAGGTGTTTCTGGAAGCAATACCACTGTAGAAAAGATTAACATAGAAGAGATTCCTTGGAGTGTTGATGAGGGCATTGTTGATGGTGACCGTTTTGTTCTTCTAAGCTACACGAACAATACACAATATACGATAACCAATTTCAAACTCACGTTCAAAGAAAAGACTGGTGTTACCACCGAAGAAAAAGATACTTTTTATTCTGATGTCCAGCAAAACTTTGAAATGAGCGATGAAGACATAGAAGATCTCAAGAGTCAGACAATTTCAATGTATGCCGAAACAAATAAAATTGTCGAGCCAGGCGAATCCATCTCGAATGTTTACTGTTATTACTATAGTGGTTTCTTTTATCTAAAAAACATCAATCATTATAATTTGGTTGAACCAGATATCGCTACAATCAAATATATTGATGAAGATCGAATTTATACAATATATTATGATTATGCTTCAAAAAAATACTCTGCTGAGTCAGAAACAGAAATAGCATATCAATGGTCACAAGGCAATCTTGGCAGCAAAATACCAAAACCAGATGTTAAAGTTGTAGAAAGTGGTAGGGATGACGAAACTATCTTTATGTTTGATGCGTATGGCTTATCATTAGATCAATTTAATGCGTATGTTGATGAATGTAAGGGACTTGGATATACCGTAGATCCCGGAAGCTTTGAAGGATTCTATTCTGCCGATAATGCAGAGGGTTATAATGTTTATTTATATTACAATGAAGATGACTATTCAATGAGTGGTACAATAAAAGCTCCTGAAGTTGAATGAGAACAGTCTAATCAACAAACGGTCATATCAAATTAGATAATCTAATTTCTAGTGGGGTTTTACCTAGAGGGAGCTCTAATTTTAAGGGGGTCAAATAATTAGATATGTATGATAAAAGATGGGCATTTGGATTACCTTTAATTTAAAGGCAATCTCTTTCCCATCTTTTTATTTGGATAGATGTTTTATTATATATAAATCAATCCTTTAAAAGTTCTAGAGCTTTTTTATATTTCTTTACTCTTTCGAGATCTTTATCAGTGATATTATCTAGTCTAGTTAAGTCGCTGTTATGTTTAAGATCGGCGATTTTAACTGCTCTTGCAATATCATTCGTTTTGATCTTGGCGACATAATCCATATAAGGAATACTTTTTTGATGAGTTAAAAGTTTTAGGGCATCGATTACTTCCTTAGGGAATTCTTTAGCCAGATCATCTAAGGTTATATCTGTATCTTCGACAACATCATGAAGCAAGGCCACAATAGTTGCATATTCGTCACTCGTAGCTTCTGCCAGATGCAAAGGATGCGTGATATAAGGCAGTCCAGCCTTATCATATTGATCTTTGTGGGCTTTATAGGCTAGTTTGATAGCTTTCTTGGTTAATAGTGTGTATATCATGACTTAATTATACCACTCATATCGAAACACAAAGATCGATACAAAAGTTAAAAATTAAACTTAATCACATTATCAAAGCAGTATGTTAGAATCTTAGGTGGAGGAAATAAGATGGAGATAATCAAACGAGATAAGACTATACAGGAATATGACCGCAATAAGATCAAAAATGCCGTTCGCAAAGCATTCAGCAGCTTAAACAACAAGATAGATGAAAATATTTTAGAAAAACTGGTAAAAGAGATCGAAAGTGAATTTAGTGGGGAAATAAGCGTTGAATACATTCAGGATAAAGTAGAAGAAAAACTGATGAAGTACGGCTTTTATAAAGAAGCCAAAGCTTATATCCTTTATCGTGATGAACACAAAAAGAAAAGAGAGATCATTAACGAGATCATCTCACTTACTAATGATCCTTCTTTGATGCCGTTGCTTAAAAAGGTAAATGAAGATTTTAAAGGCGATAATTATTCTTTGAGCTTGCTTTTAAACAAGTTCCAGTCGATGATCAAAGAAGAGATGGATGAAGAATATGCTTATAATATGCTGATCAGATCGGCCGTCGAACTCATCAGCAAAGATGCGCCAAAATGGGAATTCATTGCTGCCAGATTTTTAAGCCACAGTTTAAATAAAGAGATCGATAAGAAAATGTCGGCTTCAGGCATCAATAATCTTTATGACAAGATCGTCTATCTTACTAAAGAGGGTCTTTATGGAAAATATATCCTTGAAGAATACAGTAAAGAAGAGATCCTTGAGCTAGAGAGTTATCTTAACCCTTCAAGAGATGAACTGTTTACATACAGCGGTCTTGAACTTGTGGCTAAAAGATATTTGATTCAGGACAACGAGCATCATATCTTAGAGAAAGTGCAGGAGATGTTTATGGGCATCGCCATGCATCTATCACTAAAAGAAGATGATAAAGTCAGGATGGCTAAAGATGTTTATGATGTTTTGAGCACTCTTAAAGCGACGATGGCCACCCCGACGATGTCTAATGCCCGCAAGCCTTTCCATCAGATGAGCTCTTGCTTTATCGATACGGTGCCAGACAGTTTGCTTGGCATCTATAAATCGATCGATAATTTTGCCGAAGTATCAAAATTCGGCGGCGGCATGGGTTTGTACTTTGGCAAGGTCAGAGCCAGCGGCAGCGATATCAGAGGCTATAAAGGGGCAGCAGGCGGCGTTATCAGATGGATCAGACTAGTCAATGATACAGCCGTAGCGGTCGATCAGTTAGGAGTCAGAGCTGGTGCAGCAGCCGTTTATCTTGATGCCTGGCATCGTGATCTTCCGGAGTTTTTGCAGCTTAGGACCAATAACGGCGATGACCGCATGAAGGCCCATGATATTTTCCCAGCCGTCTGCTATCCGGATCTTTTCTATAAACTAGCTAAGGAGGATCTGAATGCGCCATGGTATTTCATGTGCCCGCATGAGATAAAGACTGTCAAAGGTTATTGTCTTGAGGACTATTATGGAAAAGAGTGGGAAGAGCGCTATTATGACTGCGTAAATGACCCAAGAATCCCTAAAAGAGTGATGCCGATCAAAGAAGTCGTGCGTCTTATCATCAAGTCGGCTGTTGAAACCGGCACGCCTTTCGTCTTTAACCGTGATCATGTCAATAAGATGAATACCAATAAACATAAAGGCCTCATCTATTGCAGCAACCTTTGCACCGAGATCGCTCAGAATATGTCGGAGATCGAAAGATTTGAGAGTGAAACGCTCAATGTTGATGGTGAAGAGATCGTTTTGGAAAGATATAAGGCCGGTGACTTTGTCGTCTGCAATCTGGCTTCGCTCATCATCTCCAACATCAATACTGAAGATGAAAAAGAACTCAAGAAAGTCATCGAAGTTATAGTCAGGGCTTTGGACAATGTCATCGATCTGAACTATTATCCGATCCCCTATGCCAAGATCACCAACCAGAAATACCGTTCGATCGGCCTTGGCACAAGCGGCTATCACCATTGGCTTGTCAAACACGGCATCAAATTTGAAAGTGAAGAGCACTTGAAAGCTGTCGATAAACTGTATGAAAAGATCAATTACTACGCTTTAAACGCTTCAATGGAGTTATCTAAAGAGAAAGGGTCTTACCGTTTCTTTGAAGGCAGTGACTATGAAAGCGGCGTTTATTTTGAATTAAGAGATTACAACGATGAGAAATGGCAGAGATTAAAAGAGAAGGTCAAAAAATATGGACTTCGCAATGCCTATATCATGGCGATCGCTCCGACGAGTTCCACCTCGATCATCGCCGGTACGACAGCTGCTGTCGATCCGATCATGAATAAATTCTTTATGGAAGAAAAGAAAGGCATGATGATCACAAGAGTCGCTCCCGATCTTGATGCCAGGACTTTCTGGCTTTATAAAAATGCTCATCTGATTGATCAAAATTGGGTCGTCAAAGCAGCCGGCGTCAGACAAAGGCATATTGATCAGGCACAATCGGTCAATCTTTACATAACCAATGATTTCACTTTCAAACAGCTTTTGAATCTATATATCAAAGCCTGGGAATGCGGCGTCAAGACGATCTACTATGTCCGCAGCAAATCTTTGGAAGTTGAAGAATGCGAATCATGCAGTGCATAAGGAGGAAAAGATGCAGGAATTAAAAGAAAAAGCTCTGTTTAATGAAAACGGCGATATCGAAGTTGCCAAAAGAAGGATGATCAACGGCAACACGACCAATCTCAATGACTTTAACAATATGAAATACAACTGGGTATCAGACTGGTACCGGCAGGCCATGAATAACTTCTGGGTGCCTGAAGAGATCAATCTTAATCAGGATGTGAAGGACTACCGGCTTTTAGCCAAGGCTGAAAAGACAGCTTATGACAAGATCTTGTCGTTTTTAGTCTTTCTAGATTCTTTGCAGACAGCCAATTTACCCAATGTCGGCGAATACATTACCGCCAACGAAGTTAATCTTTGTTTAACGATCCAGGCTTTCCAGGAAGCTTTGCATTCGCAAAGCTACAGTTATATGCTTGATACGATCTGCTCGCCCCAGGAGCGCAATGACATCTTGTACCAATGGAAAAATGATGAATTATTGCTTAACCGCAACAAGTTTATCGGCGAACAGTACAACGCCTTCAAGGAACATAAAGATGCTTTTCACTTGGTCAAGATGATGATCGCCAACTATATTCTGGAAGGTATCTATTTTTACAGCGGCTTTATGTTTTTCTACAATCTTGGCCGCATGGGCAAGATGCCTGGTTCAGCCAGCGAGATCCGCTATATCAACCGTGATGAAAATACTCATCTATGGTTATTTAGAAACATCATCAATGAATTAGAGAAAGAAGAACCGGAACTCTTTAAAGACGAATACAAAAAAATCTATAAAGAAATGCTTTATACCGGCGTCAAAGAAGAGATCAAGTGGGCAAGATATGTCATCGGCAGCGATATCGAAGGCCTCAACATCAACATGGTCGAAGACTATATCCGCTATTTAGGCAATCAAAGAGCCAACGACATTCATTTAGGCTATCTCTTTGAAGATAATCGTGAAGAACCGGAAGCGATGAAATGGGTCAATATCTATTCAAGCGCCAATCTCATCAAGACCGATTTCTTTGAAGCCCGTTCAACAGCTTATGCAAAATCCAGTGCTCTCGTTGACGATTTAGACGATTGATGTCATAATGAATAGGCTATGGCTAAAAGAAAACATAAAAGAAAACTTCGTAAAAGTATCAAATATACTTTGTATGTCCTGATCATTTTGGCATTAGGCTTTTTGGTCTATAACTTCTTTTTCAAAAATGACAAGTGGGATGCTTATCAAAGCGTCAATGCCGAAGCTAAAAAAGCCACGACTGATACCTGTCTTGTCTTTTATCCGGACGGATTTAAGAATAAAGAGGAATTGCTGGATAAACTTTGCACTAAAGATCTAAATGAAGAAGAAGTAGAAGTATTTGATTATACATTAAAGGAAGATGGCGGATATTATCATCTCACATATGATAAAGGAGTTGAATACTATCTGGATTCTTCTTATAATACACCTTCATTTAGTGGCGAGTTATCGACTAAAGCCAAGATGATGATCTCTGATCATCTGCGTTATACGATGAAGTCTAAAGGACTGGACTACGCTTATACATTGCGCTTTTTAGAAGAATCGTATTATGAAAATATCGATGATATGGAATATTCCTGCGAAATCAAAGGGGCAGATCTCAGCTGTTATTTTAAGGCTTATGAAACAGAAGTAAAGGTACCGATCAAATATATCGGCAATGAGATCGGCATCAATATCACAAGCGAAAACTATATCAAACCGACTTATATTGATCCTGAGCGCAAAGCGATCGCTTTGACCTTTGATGATGGACCAAGTTTAAGTGAAGGGGCAACGCAAACGATCATCAATACGCTTTATAAATATGATGGTAACGGTACTTTCTTCGTTTTGGGCTATCGCTTGAATGAAGATACGAATGAACTTTTAAAAGACAGTATTTCTAAAGGCAATGAATACGGTTCCCATACGATGAATCACTATGATCTCACCACTTTAAGCAAGGATACGCTTGTAAATGAAGTGATTGGAGTAGCTGATTATTTTAAAGAGAACTTTGATTATGAGGTCAAGATGTATCGTCCGCCTTATGGTTTTTATAACAGTTTTGTCGATGAAAACATCACTTTGCCGGCCATTCTTTGGGAGCTTGACACCAATGACTGGAGTTCAAGAGATGCCGACAGTGTTTATGAAAGCGTCTTTAAGTATTTGAATAACCACATGATCCTGCTTTTCCATGACATCTATGATTCTACCGGCAGCGCCTTATCTTCTAAAGGCATCATCGAAAGACTGATCGATGAAGGCTATCAGTTAGTGACGGTAAGCGAATTAGCCAAGATCAGGGGAGTGGAACTGACCCAAGGCACTCATCTGGGCTGGTAAAGCTTACAGATCGCTTTGAGATATTCTTCATATTCATTTACCAAAGCCAAAGGAGCGATGATCTTGACAGCGTTTCCGTATCTGGCTAAAAAACCGAACAATTCTTTATTGATCGTGGTCTTGAAAGACACGATCTTTTCTTTTATGAAGACATCTTCAAAATTTTCTTTAAGATCAGTGAGGATATAGCTTTTATTCATATCGAGCAGTTCGATCTTAATGATCTCAAGTTCACCGCTGATATAACTGTTAAGAGAATTGCTGATGAGTTTCAGACACTCTTTATAATGCATATCAAAATAGTGTTTTTCATTGGTATAATCACAGCTTTCAATGCGGTCGATCCTTAGCTTGTAGATCTTGTTTTCTTTATTCGCATAGGCATAATAGAGATAGTAGTGATAGCGTTCAAGATTTAAAAAATAGGGTATGATCAGACTTTCTTTTTTGTCTTTTTTGATCTTTAGATATTCCTGATGTTTTATAGCGTTGATGATCATCTCCAGGATGTAGATGTTTTTGCCGTACATTTTATGTTTTAAAGAAAGGGCTTTGATGAATTCTTGATCATATTTTGAAATAAAAGCGAAGAGCTTGTCTTTGAGACGGGCGATGCTTTTTTCATTGCCGCTTTTGAAATTATCCAAAAGATCGCATAAGATCTTGATCTCATACGCATCAAAAAAAGAGGCCGCTTTATAGCCTTTGGGCGTACTTTCCACATCGATATGCTCACTTATGACTTTAATGTCGCTGTAAATAGTCTTGCGGTCACATTCTTTAAGTCCGTAGTCATACTTTAAGATGTCAATGATCTCTGCTGTGCTTAAAGGGTGCTCTTCATCACTTTCATGCAAGAGAATCTTAAATAGAGCCAAAAGTCTTTGCCGGTTTTCTTCTTTCATGCCTCTATTGTAATATAGGGTAAATATTTGGACAATAGAAAACAATAATTAAATTATCATCTAGTCAAGAGGTGAGTGAGATGAAAAGATTATGTTTATTGGATTTATTAGTCATCATGAGTTCTTTTTTAGCCTTGCTCAATCATCATTCCTTTTTGGCGATGATGATTATGCTGGCGGGAGTTATCAGTATCTATAGCCTTTTAAAAGATACGACCTATACCGTTTTTACCTTGGTTTTTACGATAAGCCTGCTGATGATTTCTCTTTTGGGCATAATGGGCGATCTTGACAAGCTATATCGAGGATTTGCGGTCTATGCGATCTTATTCAGTTTTAATTTGGGCTTGCTTTGCGAGTATTTATATCACAGGGCTTCTTTAGCATCTTTGATAAAACCCTTTTTCAGCTTTGTGATCAGTGCTGTCATCATTCTTTTAGTTATCCTTTTATCAAATAACTACATCAATTACGATCTGATCTATCCAGAAGGGATCTTTACTTTATTGGCCATCGTCTTAATGATCTTTGCCCCATATCTTTTGAGCACATCTTTACTTTTTATATTTCATGAAAGAAGTTAAGATGATACTATAATGTAGTGGGTGAATTCTTATGAACATGAAAAAACTAGGCCTTATAACGATGGGCTTTGCCATTATCATGTGGCTTTTATTAGAAATGATAGGCTATTTTATCGCCATGACTTTAAGACCGAAGATGATCACTGTCTTAGTCATCGTCTTTTGTCTGGGCCTTTTGATCTTTTCGATCGATCAGACTGTCAGTATGCTCAGGATGCATAGCGGCAAGATCGTAAGAATGATCCTGGCCGTCGTCTTTGAGTTCATTATGGTCATGGTCGTCGTCGGTCTTTGTTTTTTCAATTTTATGTTTTCGCCAGTCGAAACAGAAGTTAAAGAGGGCTTAAAATTAGACTATTACAATCTCGAAGAAGCGAAAGTCTACAGCGAATATAACTGGTTCTATTATCGCTAGAAAGCTTTTTTGATCCTTTGGGCAAGTCCTTTGATCTTTTCAAGGGGAATGCTGCAGATGGCGATCCGGATGCCTTTATTTACCGGCACGGCATAGATGTGATCATTTAAAAGGCGCTCATGGATCAGATCGCGGGTTTCGTTGTCTTTGACCTTGAGGGTGATGAAAAAACCTTCATCGTAAGGATAAAGAGGGAGATCAGCTGTTTTTGCTTCGCTTAAGAAAAGCTCGCTGCGTTTTTTCAAAAGCTCAATATACTGGGCTTTTTCTTTTAAGAATTCTTCCTTGTGGTCTTTGATGACTTTTTCAAAGGCAGTCATTGCTGCATTGTTGATATTGGACCAAAGCGCTCTGGAACTCTTTTCAAAGACATTGGCCATAGCTTCATTTGTCTTTTCATCTTTAGTGATGATGATGCCAGCTCCGCATCTTAAACCATAAGATGTCATCGTTTTAGATAAGGAAAAGGCGATGATGATCATCATCTTGTCATCGATATCGTTGAAGGTTTCCAGATAGTCTTTATTATGATCAAGATCAAAAGAATAATCAATATAGGCGATGTCATTTAAGATGATGACCGGTTTTGGGATCGCTTTAAAATCCTCGATCAGTTTATGAAAATCATCTTTGCTAAGTGAAAGACCGCAGGGGTTATGGCATGGCGAATTGATGACTGCCATCACTCTTTTTTGTCTTTGGGCTGCTTCTTTCGTCTTGGCGATCAGATCATCAAGATCATAGATGTCATACTTGATGGTCTTAAGACCGTATTCTTTGGCCATGAGTTCATAATTGCCCCAGGCCGTTTCAGGGATGAGCACACTGTCGCCAAAGTCAGGTATATTTTTAAAAGCCATGGTGATCGCTCCCGTACCGCCGCTTGCGGCATTGATGCTTATTGGCAAAGTGATCTTATCTTCCAAGACAAAATCTTTGACCGCCTTCAAATAGCCCTCGTTGCCCTTGGGAGCGCTGGCATATTTGGCTTTGATGGTATCAGGAAGATCATCATAGATCTTAAAGAAGCTCTTAAAGGCCACAAGCTGGCCGTCTTCATCACAAAGCGATCCGATCGTGGCATTTATTTTATTTTCGCTCTTGTCTTTAGCGGCCATATCAGCGTATTTAAACACATTATCCTTAAATTCAGCACTGTCGCTGCCTTCTTTTAGAAAATACATTTGAGAGCCCTCCTCTTACATTTAGAATATGAATATATTATAATCTAATTATGAGTTCATTATATATAAAAGATTCTTTGGTACTTGTCGATTTTACCAAACATTATTATGACACAGTCGAAGAACTGCTTTCTTCGCAGGATTTCAAGCTGTTTATTAAGGAATATTTAAAGTATCTTGGTGATCATCATCATGATTATTTGGATTGGATGTATGCTCATTCGGAAGGAGATGATTTAACTGAATACATCATTCGTATCTTAAAGATCATTACAGTAATCAACTATGAAGATCACAAAGAGATCTCTTCCCGCAACGCTCCGATCCTTTTAGAGATCGTGGAAACCGGTTATCAGTTCTGGCGCAAGCTGCATCGTTTTTCGATCGTCACTTCCGAATATGAGGACGGCATCCTGCTTTCCAACTTCATGAGTGCCGATAACCGCTACAATGAATTAGTTTTAGCGTTTTATCGTATGATTCAGGAGAAACTGCAGGGCTTTAGAAACAATGTCTATCGGCAATTACAGGCTGGCTCAAACGGTTCTCTTTTGCTTTGCAAGAGGGAAGAAACAGCTTTAAAAGGCAAGTATGACAAGTTAAAGGATGTTCCATTCATTCAAAAGGTCATGCTTAGAAGTCCGATCATCATCAACCTGAAACATAACAAGCGTATCGGTACTTTTACACAAACAGAAACTGATCCTCTGTCTTTAGATAATGATTACAGTGATTTCATGTGTTTTCCGATCTATGTCGGAAGCAGTTTGACTTTCGTGTATTTTCATAAGGATTTTACCGCTTCCGCTGTCGGTCTGGCCAACCTTTTTGAATTCGCTTCCTTCAGCAAGACTCTTGAAAAGCCGGACTGCATCATCTTGTTTGGTGTAAAAGATGATAAAAAAGAAACGGTGTATTATCACGATGAAGAAAATGATGTCTATGTCGGCAAGATCTCTTATATGCCGATCATTGAATACTTCGGTTATTTTAAAAAGATGGCTTTGACCCTGCACAACCTCAATATGATCAAAAAGGGACTGCTGCCTATCCATGGAGCGATGCTCAATATCTATCTTAAAGACGGCTCACATAAGGGAGTCTGTTTGATGGGTGACAGCGGAGCTGGCAAATCGGAAACGATCGAAGCTTTAAACAGGATCGGCGAGGATATCGAAAGACAAGAGCTGATCTTTGATGATATGGGTACGATGTATATCAATAGTATGGGTGAAGTAGTCTGTATCGGTACAGAGATCGGAGCTTTCGTAAGACTAGATGATCTGGATGCCGCCAGTGCCTATAAAGATCTTGACCGTTCGATCTTCTTTAATCCGGGCAATGCCAATTCAAGAGTCATCACCCCGTCTTCCACTTATAAGACGATCATGCATGAACATAAGCTCGATATTTTCTTATATGCCAATAACTATGACGATAAAAAAGGCATCAAACTGATCAAAGATGCTGCTGAAGCTAAAGATATTTATATCAAGGGTCGAAGATATGCCATCGGTACGACTAATGAAAAGGGTTATTCCGAAACTTATTTTGCCAATCCTTTCGGGCCGATGCAAGAAAAAGAGAAATGTGCCAGGATCATTGATGAAGTCTTTGAAAAGCTTGCTTCCAACAAGGTAATGTTAGGTGAGATCTATACTAATCTGGGTTTAAAAGACAAAGGGCATGGCGGACTTGATGTAGCAGCCAGAGAACTGCTTAAACTGATTAAGGAGTGATCTATGTGGGTGGTTTCTTTATTTTTGCCCCTGCTAGGGACGACGCTTGGTTCACTGGCGGTCTTTTTTGCCAAAGACAAGATAAATCCTAAAACTCAAAAACTGCTTTTAGGATTTGCCAGCGGCGTGATGGTGGCTGCCGGCATCTGGTCATTGATAATGCCTTCTATTGAATTGGCGGAGGCTTCTTTAAAAGAGTGGGCCTTTGTGCCAGCCGCTATCGGTTTTTTGCTGGGGATCTTCGTATTGTTAGGGATGGATGAGATCATTCCCCACTTGCATCTTAATGCTTCTAGGCCAGAGGGTAAAAAGGCTGATCTGACTAAGACGACGATGCTGGTGCTGGCGGTGGCGATCCACAACATTCCTGAAGGTGCAGCGATGGGAGCTGTTTTAGCCGGTTATCTAAATGAAAACGCCATGCTCAATATGGCTGGCGTTTTAAGTCTGGCGATCGGTATCGCTATTCAAAATATACCCGAAGGGGCGATCATCTCTTTACCGCTTTTATCTGAAGGTACCAGCAAGCCCAAGTCATTTCTGATCGGGGTCTTTACCGGCATCCTAGAGCCGATAAGCGCTGTCCTTATGATCATTCTGATCTATTTTTTAGAGCCGATCTTGCCGTATATGCTTTCCTTTGCTTCAGGGGCGATGTTTTATGTAGTTGTAGAAGAGCTGATTCCGGAAGCCAGCGAGGGCGAGCATTCCAATCTGGCTACTATCGCTTTTGCGATCGGCTTTGTATTGATGATGGTTCTGGATGTCGCTTTGGGATGATCATTTAAACAAAGAATCATTGTTTATAAATTCATCTAAGCGGTTATGATAAGCCTCTAAGGCATCATCCAGGTATGGTATCGCTTTTTGATAATCAAGCTTTTTTAAAATATACTGATAGAATAAAGGGTTCATGATAAAGATCGGTCCGATGAGATAAGTCCCGTAAAAGTTGTGGTGTCTGATGCCTTCATGTTTCGGGTCGTCGCTGCATCCGAATCCTTTTTTTACTTCCATAAACGGTTCATCGATATGAGAAACATCGGAGAACTTGCTTTTAAAACCGATAAGATCCATGTCTTCAAAACGGCCAAGAAACCTTGAAAGATGATGCTTGCTGAAATCTCTTTGGCTCGTGTAGTTAAATATGCCCAAAGCTTCAAGATCATCGATCTTTTGACCGAAGATCTCAAAACTGTTGCCAAGGGCAATGATGATCACATTCTTTTGAATAAGTTCTTTTAAACGGTCAGTATATGGTTTTAAGTGTCCGATAAACTTTTCCTGATATCTTTCTTTGGTCACTCCAAGATAGATGAGATCGACATCATTATCTGCAAAATACGGTACTGCATCAAGATTTGTATAATGGACTTCAAGATCAGCGACGGTCTTTTTTAAATATTCGATATCAAACAGACAGCCGTATAAATTAGCGGCATCAGGGTATAATACTTCAATGATCATTTAAGCATCTCCTTTATATTGGCAATTATCTCTTTGGCGATCTTTCCCATATAGATATCTCTTAAGATCACCACTTTATCGATATCCTCCAGTTTAAGATATTTATAAGTATCGCTTTCTTCATTGCAATAATGCACTTTATCTTTAAGATCTAAAAAGTTAAAACGCATTTTAAAATCAGCATAGTTATTGCCGCCGACCACTATTTCCTTGATACTGTCATCTTCCAAAAAGGAAAAGTCGGTTTCATAGATCCAGTTGATCGCTTCCCCACGGGTGGTATGATAAGCGTTTTTATCTAACATATCATCTAAGATGATGATTAGAGCTTTTTTGCCTGGCATCTCTTTGATGTATTCTAGCGATCTTGATACAGCGACCGGATTTTGTCCTTTAGCCATCTGGGTGATTATCTCTATGCCGTTGATGCTTTCTTTATCAAAACGGGTCTTGGTCACTTTAAGATCTTTTAAGATCGGATCGATAGAAGAGATCTTTAAAAGTTTCAATAAAGAGATAAGCGTCAGCTCATTATAGATATTGGTCAGGTTAGGATCGATCAGATGATAGTTTTCAGAATTGATGGTGATCTGTCTGTTTTCAAGATCGATCTTTTCTAAAAGAAAATCAGCAACAGGATTGCTGAAACCGCATTTTGGACAATGGGCTTTGCCGATATGATTATAGCGGACATAGTCAAAGATCAGCTCGCTGTCGCAGACCGGACATAGACGGATATCCTTGCTGAAAGGAATGGTTTTTGTTTTGTCGTTTGGCTGTTCTTTGATAGAAAAATAGAAAGCATTTTTATCTTTGCCAAGCTGGCAGCTGATCAGATCATCACCGTTTAAGATCAAAGTCATATCGTCATTCAAGCCTGCTTTGATCCTTGCAAAGACATAGTCGGTATGACCGTTTCTTTTCATCGTATCGCTTGAAAGATTGGTCACGATCACATATTGCGGTTTAAGATCTTTTAATAGTTCTGCGCTGCTTAATTCATCAAATTCAATAACGGCAAAGTCAGCTTTTGACTGGTTAAAGATTGTTACCGTTTTCAATAAAGCTTTACTGATGCCTGGTCTTAAATTGGCTCCTTCTTTATTGGCAGCGACTTTAAAACCGCTCTTTTCTAAAAAGTCACAGATAAAATTGCAGGTAGTAGTCTTGCCGTTGGTGCCGGTCACACAGATGACTGTCGGCGGCTTGGCAACGTGTTTTAAAAAGTCCCGATCGATCTTGCAGGCGAGCATGCCGGTAGTATCGTCGGTCGAATTTCTTTTAAAGAGATACAAGTATAATTTACTGATCCACAAACTGATATAAAATAACATATTTAGATACCTCAAGTAAGATTATACATTTAAAAGGCGACATTATAAAGTATCTATGCTATGATAAGTCTATGGGAAAATTAGGATTTGTATTTAAAAGGATCGGAGATCTCGATTATCAAAGAATGTTTAAAACAGTTAAAAAGATCCACGATGAAACACACCGCAGCCGCATAGTGTTATTTTTAGATATGATCTATTGCGGATTCAAATATCAGGCCGGTTATGTTGATTATGATCTTTTCAAGATGTATAACCTCGATGCCAAAAGAAGGGCCTCTTTATTGACAAGAGGCATTGATAACGAATATATCCGCAAGTATAACGACAAGAACTATCGGCATATCTTTACCAATAAAGATGAGTTTGACAGTTATTTCCATAAATTCTTAAAGAGGGATTTTATGGTTGCAGACGGCAATAACGAAACTGAATTTAAAGAGTTTATCAAGGGTAAAGAATATATTATCGCTAAACCTTTGGCTGGTACGCATGGCGATGGCGTAAGCAAGATCGCTGTCAAAACTGCCGATTATCAAAAGATCGTGCAAAACGGCAAAGTGCTGATTGAGGATTATGTCATTCAGGATAAAAAGATGAATGAACTCAATCCAAGTTCGATCAACACGGTAAGAGTGATGAGTTATTATGACAAAGATAAAGATGATACTTATATGCTGGCGATGTATCTAAGGATCGGCAACGGCAAGATCGTTGATAATTTCAACGGCGGCGGCATGGTCACAAAGATCGATATGGCCACGAAAAGATGTGAATTTCCGGCCGTTGATCGAAACGGCACGATCTATGAATATCATCCCGCAACCAATACTAAGATCCTCGGCTTTGAAATACCTCGCTATGATGAGATGGTGGAGATGATCAAGGAAGCATCCAAGGTCGTCAAGGAAGTACGTTTTGTCGGCTGGGATGTCGGCATCAGCGAAAAAGGACCTTGTCTTATTGAAGGCAATGATTATCCCGGCCATGATATCTGCGGGATGCCCGAGCTATGCAAAGATGGCTACGGCATTTTGCCTGAGATTGAAAAATATATGCCAAGATAAAAATAACAGTGCGATAAGCACTGTTATTTCAGACTGTTGACAAATAGCCATCTTATATAGGTTATCTGTATGAGATGGCTGTTTTATTTTTGTTTATTTTAGTGTTGGATATTATAAGTAATAATAAAAATAGAGTTTATAGCCCATTATAAAGAGTAATTATAAGCGTTATGATGGTTTTTATATTTCCATAATGCTATCTTTTTAA
>CALVFL010000020.1 GCA_944326825.1 uncultured Erysipelotrichaceae bacterium | reverse complement strand
CATCCTTTCGGAGCTACAGGAGGGAAAAGAGCTTGCCTGCATATAATCCTACAAGAGGATTATATAACATAGGACTTAGACCTTATGACAGATAAGGTGATATATCTGTCGAACTTAATATACGAGGATGGAAGAAGTATCTAAATTCCTAAAGTTATTGAAAGTTTGGAGTCTATATAGTACTTACATTCTGGCATAATCAATGTATAACCTAAACATCGATATGCATCTGTTAAGAATAAATTGCGTTCTTGTTGATGCTATTTATAACGCTTTGAATACCACTCCACAATTTAATGTTATCACCAAACAGTTCAACAACATTTCCTTTATCAATAAATGGTGATTCTTGCAGAACAGACAAATCTTTCATCACTCCATTACGAACAATATATTCAACAATTTGATTTACAAAATAGATCTGATTCCTGTTCATTTCTCTTTCGTCCAAATATTTAGAGAAAGCTTCTTTGGCAGCATTCATATCCAGACCAACTATTTCGCGTACAAATTCACCAAGCGGTTTTTCGCCAACTTCAGAATAATAATCTTGTTTAGTTCCAAGCTGATTCCATATGATTTTTTCTAACTCATCCACATCATTTTTATTTAAAGGTTTATTTTCTTTTAATTTCATGATTACTGGATTATCTTCTTGATGTTGTTTAATATAATATTCAAGCTTATCTTTATAATTTTGTAAATCATCATTTTCCAAATCGGATTCATTCCAATTAACAGACAAAATATCATCCTCAAAATCTGTCATATAAACTTTTCCTTTTTTAGGAATATATTTAATCAGATCTCGAAGATTCTTTCTGATTATTTCAAAATCATCAATATCACATTCTTCTAAATAATTAGTATGCAGAATTTTATCTAAAAGTTCAGACTGGACTTGTATTTCGGGAATATTCGCAACACTTGATACGCCCTTAACCTTCTTTAGAAGATCTTTTTTATACTTAGGATATTTTTTCTGTGCCAGATGCGCTAATTCAATCCCATGCATCAATGCATCAAAACGAACTGCACTAATCTCATCATCATCTGGTTTAATTAATGGTACAAGTTCATCTTTCACATCCAGACAATTTTCATATGTCAAAGAAGTATAATTGTCAGGATTAGAATATAAATCTACATATTTAATATGTTGCCGAACATCAAACTTATTACGATCCAATTCCTTCACCTTACTAACCATTTCTTCAACTAGTTGTTTTCGCCATTCTTTCAGTTCCTCTGTTTGATAAGTCAGATCCTGTAATTTATATGCGATTTGGAACTTCAAATTAAAGATCGCTCCATGTACAGCTATGGCATTTGCAGAAGCTTTGCCCTTATTCATTCTAAAAAATTCAAAGTTTCCACAGAAGTCAAAAATATAAAATTCTTTTTTATCGTTTCCATCTAATAATCCTGGGCACAACCTAGTTCCTCTTCCGATCATTTGCCAGAATTTTGCCTTACTCATCACTTTTTTAAAGAAAACAAGATTAACTACTTCAGGAACATCGATTCCCGTATCAAGCATATCTACTGAAATTGCAATCTGTGGAAGTTTATTAGCATCCGAAAATTCATCTATCGCACTTTGGACATAATTGATTGTATTATCAATAACTTTTGCATAACCATTCAAATCTGGATACTCTTTATTAAATACTTCATATATTGTTTCTGCATGTTTATGATTCTTTGCAAAGATAATCGTCTTTCCGATTTTTTGACCATAATCAACCGTAATACCATAATTAAATAAAGTCTTTAATACTTTTCGTATTGTATCCTCGTTAAATACCCACGAATTTAATGCAGAAGAATCGATGCGTTCTGGTACATACCCATTTTCATTTGCAAATGTATCTTCATATTCTTCCTTTTCTTCATCAGACAACTGATCCCACGCAATACCTTCAGATATAAATTTTAATTCTGTCTCTACTGAAAGAAAATCGACTAAATATCCATCCTTTACCGCTTGAGAAAGTTCATATCCATATGTAGGAACACCATTTTCTAATTCAAATATCTCATATGTATTTTTGTCAATTTCATCTTTAGGAGTAGCTGTAAGCCCAATAATATGAGCATCAAAATAAGTAAAAATATCTTTGTACTTGTTATAAATTGATCTATGCGCTTCATCACAAATAATCAGATCAAAATGACCGCAAGTAAATAGCTTTTTATCATTTTCTTTAACAGTATCTATGCATCCAATCATTGTCTGATATGTTGAAAAGACCACATGCGCATTATAATTCGACTTATCTTCCACTAAGTTTGTAGCCGATAAGTTTGGAAGCATATTCACAAAACTTCTTTTTGCTTGTGTAACAAGTGAATTTCTGTCAGCTAAGAATAATATATTCTTGATCCAGCCTTCATTTAAAAGTACATCTACAAGTCCAATGACAGTTCTTGTCTTGCCAGAACCGGTCGCCATAACTAGTAATGCTTTCCTTTTATTCCGTAGATCAAAAGCTTCGCAAACAGCTCTAATAGCTTCTTCTTGATAATATCTACCGGCAATGTCTTTGTTTATATCGATAAATTTCAAATGAGCTCTAGTGCTCATTAAATTGAAATACTTCTCTAAATCTCTCTTAGAGTAAATAGAAGACACTTTTCTTTCTGGATATTGATTATCTATAATTCTTGTTTCAAAACCATTTGTAAGGAAGATAACCGGTCTTCGCCCATATTGTTTTTCTAAAATATCAGCATATAAGATCCCTTGTTGTCTACCTTTAGAAACATCTATACATGTTCGTTTAGCTTCAATAACAGCTAAAGGTTTTTGCGTATCATCATACAAAACATAATCAGCATATCCTACTTCCGATTTATTAGGCATACCTGGTAATTCCACTTCGTTAACCCAGTCTTTGTCTTCTACCCATCCAGCATCAAGAAGCATTGCATCAATATATAACTTACGTGTTTTATATTCAGACAGATCCAAAGGTTTTGCAACATATGTGTTCTGCTGTTGTTCCCTGCGCTTGCTTAGTTCTTCTTTTAAAGATTTATTCTCTTCGATCAAAGCTTCTAAATTAATATCTGTATTTACTTCTGGAATTAATGATACTTCTTCTTTTTCTAAAAGAGAGACGTCAAATTCTCTTTCTTCATATTCTTCACCATAACAATAGGCTATCCAATCCATAAAATAGAAAAGATTCTTCAAACATATTTCCGCAATATTTTTAGCTTTTTCACCACTATTGTGAGCTGCTTCATTTCCATAACGTCTAATAAATTCCAAACGTTTCCATAAATCATCGCCAATAATTTGCTTAAATGCATCACAATTCATCAGAGTATGAAGATTATCTTTATAAGGTGCTTTTAATTCACAATCAACTGAAAACATCCATTTAATGGCTGCCTCCATCGCCCTACGACAATTTATGATACAAGTGTTACTATCAACTTTATATGTTTTTTCCGCAATAATCGCTATATCGATAAAGCTTTCAAATTCACTTTCTTTTTTCAAGTAATCAAAATTTGTCATAGGCACCTCACTATTTATATCTATATTCTAATACATTTATATGAACATACCGCCATATTTTGATTTATCTATCAGTTTAACAAAGTCAGCAAATTCGTTTTGGAGCTCTATTGGTGGTAAAGCAATTTTATACTTCAAAATATCGTCGTCTTTAATCGCTGGATAACTAGCCCCAGTAGTTTTACTAACCATCGCATTGGTGAAATCATCTGTTAATACAGAATATAACAAAAATTGAGCATTGCATTTTGAAGCTCTCAGAATACAAAAACCACTTGAGGCGACCAAATTACTATCTTTATCCTTATTTTGTGCAATATTTCTTAAATTAGGTCTCACAGTAGATATAAGAATATCGTCATAAACAATTAATTGTTGAGCTCTTGAAGGAGCATCTTTCATCGCATAATGTTTATAAGAGGTAATTACATTCGATTCATTATCAATAGATGAGATATCTATATAATGAATCAGATCGTTAGAAGAAAAAGTCTTTTTTGCTGACACGATGTTTAAATCAACTAAATCTTTAATAGGTATTTCATCATAATTGCCTGTTAATAACATCTCGATAAATCGGGCTCTAATTAATAAATCTAAATACTCAATTTCTTTCTTTTTTAAAACTATTATTCTCTCTGCTTTTTCAAGAGTATTAACAATGTTTAATTGTTTATTGACGTCGATTAACGGAATTTCAAATTTTTTCAAAGTTGTTAAATTGATATTATTTTGAGCAACACCTCTTCCAATATTGTTAACATAATCCTTTTTTGATTTTAAATAATAATATAAATAATCTGTCGTTATCCTTGAATCATTAATGGTGATTCCTGCAATTGCCTGATTTGTACAAGCCTCGGTATCAAGTATTCCAACTTCTCCAAGTGTGGCAAATATAGTGTAAAGAATTGTGCCTTTTTTCAATAACTTTGCAGAAGAATTGTTTAATCCTTGTTCAGTTATTAATTCATCGTATTCATTTACATATTTGGATTTAATATTTCCAATCTTTATCCAAGGAATGGTTCCATTTTGCCAATATTCATCTTTAGACCTTGAAGGAGTTCCTCCTGATACTACTGAACATGATTCGCCTATTGTTGTATATTCCATACACCTACAAATCCGAATTTGGATTTTATCTTTCTGTTATTTGAATTATCATTTTTCTTAATTCTTCACTAAATTCATTTAAATCTTCTAGACTTATTACATGATCTTCTAATAAATCCAATAAATTTATGAGCATTCTTGATCTTCTCATGTCTATCACAACACCAACTCTTCTTTTATCTTTAAAAACTCTGTTTTCAAGATCCCAAAAATTTTTAGCCGCAGATCCATCCCTGCTCAATATTTCGATGTATTCTTTATTTAGTTTTTTCATGTAATCTTCTTGCCATTGAGGCACTCTTTTTCTAAAAATCTTCCAATCTGATTCTTTTACTTCGTACATAGCTTTTCTCCTATGAAATATATCTTCTATGAGATTCCTTAACATTATTTTGATTTACCATTGCATAATGCATGGTCGTATCAATTTGAGAATGTCCTAACAAACTTTGAACCTGTTCTATTGGCATCCCTTTATCAATAGCTTTTGTTGCTACGGTCCTCCTAAATTTGTGTGGATGAACTTTAGAAATCCCTAATCTTCTGCCTAGCTGTCTTAGCCTTATTTCAATCCCACTGATATTTAATCTGTTATAAGGTTTATCCAGCGAAACAAACAGAGCCTTGTTTGAATCGTTTCTAGAATTCAAATAATTCTTTAGATGAATCTTAGTTCTTGCGTCAAAATAAACTGGTCTTTCTTTATTCCCTTTACCAAACACAACACATTCCCTATTTTCGAAGTCAATATCATTAATATTTAACTTAACTAGTTCTCCAACTCTCATTCCAGTGGAAGCTAATATGTCGATAATTGCTAAGTCTCTTAAACAATTACAATTATCCCTTAACAATTCTAATGTTTCATCAGAGTACGTATCTTTTATAACTTTGTCAGTCTTAATCTTATGAATTCTTTTCATTGGACTTTTTAAAATATAATTTTCCTCCTCGAGCCAAGAAAAGAAACTACTTAAGTTACGCCTGATGTTATCAACGCTTGCTTTAGAACAATTATTAATTTTCTGGTAATCTGTTAAATATGTTCTCAAATCATCTGTTGTCATATGTGTAATTCCTTTATCCATTTTAGAATTCATTTTTATCAAAGTAGATTCATAATATTTTGTAGTTCTACCACTGCATCCTTCAATTTCTTTAGCTGAAATGAATTTTTTGATTAATTCTTCATTGGTAAATTCACATATTTCAACATTCTCTTTTGAACAGATTTCAACACCTTCAAAGCAACGATTCAAAACTCTATGTAATACTTCCATCTGTGCATTATCCAAATAATTCAATAACGATTGTTCAATTTCAGTAATAATTTCTGTTTTCATGTTAGTAACCTCCATTACCAACATCCCTACATCCATTATTATTTATCCAAAATATTCTTGCATTAAACTATCAAACAGTTGTTGTGTTTTTTCTAAAGATTTCTGTACTGCTAATTTTGATTTATCTATCTGATTACAAAAGTTTTTATACTCTTCGACCAATGTCATATCAGGAGCTAGAACCTTTACACTATTCAACATTCCTGCAGTGATTTGGTTAATTGTTGATGTCCCTGTTGCAAGCTGCTTTCTGAATTCTGGCATCTCAAAGTATACTTTCAAAAACGGATAGTATTTGCTTCTTATAATCATCATAAACGCCCCGAAAGAAGTGGGTTTTTCTAGCCCTTTAATTAAAGCTACTTTACCTACTAATCTGGCACTTCCGTTCCTTGAACACATTAAAATATCGTTTTCTTTAACATAATGCTTGTCTTTAATGGCACAATCAACATATACATTATCACTGAAAGATAACTCGCCGCTTTGAATGTTGCTGGATCGCAACACTAAAATTCCTTTGTCTCCAGATTCTACAACATTATTAGGTTTATATGTTAAACCATTCCAGTATTCAGATATATCTTTCAATAATTTGACCGGAAATTTTTTTGTGTTGCTTTCAAGATTGCCAAACATCTCGATAAATCGGGCTTTGATGAGTTCATCAAGTCTTTCAATTTCTTTTTGGTACAATTCCCTAATCTTGCTGATATTTTGAAGCAACGTAGATAATCTATTTTGCCATTCAATAGGGTGTACAGGAACTAAAACTTTTTCTATTGCGGATCTAATAATTTGCGGTTGAGCAGATCCACTTATAACATCATTAAAACCCCTATATGTTAGATAAAAATACAAATAATTAATATCTATATTTTTATCCAAATTATCCAGTGCCATTGCATTTCCATTCACATAAGAATATGGCTGTGTAATATTTACGCTTCCACACGTCGCTCCTCTACAAGTCACAAGTATTGTTTCATTTTTATGATTATACTCTTTATAATTACCTATTATCCCATTTGCACCATAAACAGGATACCCCGTATCTGTTAAATCACTAGTAGAAATTGTTTTCCACTGCTTAGGATTACATATATCACCTAATCGCTTATATTCCATCGCCCCACAAATCCGAATTTACCATTCAGATTCTTCCTCCTTTCTATCCTTTTAGAAGAGCTTTCAGTTCTTCTAAATTCTTATCAATTTCTTTATTTAATTCTTCAATATCAGCAAGTATTTCACTTGTAGGTGGATATTCTACTTTCTCATAAATTATTTCTTTATATTTATTAATCGAAAGATCATAATCATTATCTACTATTTCTTTCTTATCTACCAAGAAGCTTTGTTCTGTTCTCTTACGTTCTGTCTCTTTATCTAAATGATTAAATCTTTCAATAATATCTGGAATATCATTTTCTTTAACTGGCGATCTCTTATCATCTAATGAATAACCATCAGCTTTCATGTCATAGAACCAAACTTTATCGGTTCCACCATGTCCGGTTTTAGTAAATATTAATATTCCTGTAGATACACCGGCATAAGGTTTAAATACACCTGATGGCATTGAAATAACCGCTTCTAATCTATTATCTTCAATAATCGCTTTTCTTATTTGCTTATGAGCTTTACTTGATCCAAATAATACGCCATCTGGAACAATACAAGCGCATCGTCCGCCAATCTTTAACATTCTTATAAATAAAGCCAAAAATAATAGTTCCGTTTTCTTTGTTTTGGCTACTTTCAATAAATTAGCTGATACCGAATCAGCATCCAAGGTTCCCTTAAAAGGAGGATTGGCAAGAATTAAAGAATATTTATCTGTATCAATATTTTGATCAGATAAACTATCTCTATATTCAATGAATGGAGATTCTACACCATGAGTCATCATATTCATGGCGCCAATGCGAAGCATAGTTCTATCCATGTCAAATCCATAGAACATGCGATTCATATAATGATCTCTATTTTCTTTATTCATTAAAATATCATTACGATATGTCTCTCTTAAATAATCGCTCGCTCCTACTAAGAAACCACCTGTGCCGCATGCTGGATCGCATATAATTTCCTCTGGTGTTGGTTTCATCAATTCAACCATCATACGAATAATGTGTCTAGGAGTTCTAAACTGTCCGTTTCTTCCTGCGGTAGAAATCTTGGATAATAGATATTCATATACATCGCCACGAATATCAATTTCTGTTGATTTGCCCATTAATGAATAAATATCATCTAGCGAGTCAACAACTTTAGATAATACTAATGGCGTAGGTAATTTAAATATTGCATCATCCATATATTTAGAATATGCACTATTCTTGTCGGAATGTAGATCTTTAATAAATGGAAAGACCCATTCTTGAACTGTTTCATACATTTTGTTTGCTGGTAAATCTCTAAAAGTTGACCATTTTAATTGTTGTCCGTCGATCGTCCTTTCACCTATCTTAATTCGATCAGAAAAAATACTTTTGAATGGTAAACCTAACATCGCGCATTCTTTTGCATTTTTATTATCTGTGTCGTCCAAATCATGAATAAACATTAAATAAGTAATTTGTTCAATTACTTCAAGAGGATTTGTTAGTCCACCTGCTGCGAACACATCCCACAAAGCATCAATTTTATTTTTCAATTCACCTGTAATCATTATTCTTTCTCCTCATTCCATACATATGAAGTATATCTTCCACCATTCAATTTAATAATTTCTTTATTTTTTAATAACTCCGCTAGAGTTCTTTGAATTGTAGTTTCGCTTATATCAGGACATTTCTCTATGATTTGTCCTTTAGTAATTTTTCCTAAATGTTTTCTTATAACTTCACGAATTCTTTCTGGTTTGCTCATTCCAGAATCAATCAGTGTCTGTACTCGACTAGAAAACTCTTTGTACGCTGCGATGATTACGCCAAGATAATATTCTACAAACGGTTCATAATTATTTTTATTATCATGCCATTCATAAGAACTTGCTTGTAACGCTTCATAATAGGTGTCTTTAGATTGCTCAATAAGCTTTTCTATACTTATGTATTTACCAACGATATATCCAGACTTATATAACAGAAGCAAAGTAAGAAGTCTACTCATTCTTCCATTGCCATCATTAAAAGGATGAATGCATAAGAAATCTAGTATAAACAATGGCATTAGTATCAATGGATCAATATCATTATTAATTGCATCATTATATGCATAACACATATTAGCCATAGCTTCGGGGGTAGCCCAAGCTTCAACAGGCTGAAATCTAATTATCTTATTTCCAAAAGGATCAATTTCTGCAATTATATTATCAGAAGATTTAAATTTTCCTCCAAACCCTGAACTATTATATTTATATAAATCCCCGTGTAATTGAAGAAAATAATTAGCATTAATGGGAATATATTCATAACTTTCATGAATTGTATTTAACACATCACGATAGCCAGCTATTTCTTTCTCATTTCTACTTCTAGGCATTGTCTTATCCATGACTAGTTTCTTCAAACGTTCATTTGTAGTAATAATTCCTTCGATCTTGTTTGAAGCTTCAGTGCTCTGAATTTTAGCTATCTCTAATAATTCAGTCAATTTGTCAGAATTAGACTCAATAAATAAATTTTGTTCCCCTTTATATTCATGAATAGAAGTTAAAAGCGAAACTATATTCGGAGTTAATAATTTCTTCCAACTTTCTTTGTATTCAAATTGTCTCATTGCACCCTCCATCCTTTGACATCATTATAAATTCAATTTAGTCATTTTTCAATTTAATTTAGTCATTTTTTATAAAATGACTAAATTAAAAGATTAATGATGTAATTAAAAATGCATAATATTTCAAAAGATAAGTTTTGAATAAACTTAATACGCTAAAGTCCATGACATTATAAAATACAAATATATTAATATACAAACACAATAAACTATCCCGGGGTCAAGACCTGAAACAGGTTACTTCGATGCCTGTTTCACTTGCTTTGCAAGCTGGGTATTCTAAATTAAGCCTTACGCAGCAAGTTGCGAGGGATTAGACCCTATGTTGATTAAACCCATCGTTTAACAATCATTTAACCTCATTTTTAAATTTATCTTTATATAGATAGCTTAAAGCCGTGTTAAAATTATAATGTTCAGAAATGAGGTGATCTTTTTGCCAGCTACCTATGCTCACTATAAATTCGGTAAAGAAGTGATCGATCTTTTGCCTCAAGGTATGCAGACGATCATTCAGAATAATCGGGAATTATATGATATCGGCTTGCATGGCCCGGATATTTTATTTTATTATCAGCCCTATCATAAAGTGCCGATCAACCGCTTAGGTTATGCCATGCATAATGAAACGGCTGCCGAGTTCTTTAAAAAAGCCCGGCTGATCTACGCTGAAAACTTCGATAATAAAGAAGCGATGTTGGCATATCTTTTGGGTTTTGCTTCTCACTTCGCTTTAGATTATATGTGCCACAGCTATGTTGAAGCCAAGATCAAACATTCGAAAGTATCGCATACTGCCATTGAAACATCTTTTGATCGTCATTTGATGATCTTGGACGGACTTGATCCTTTGTCTAACGATACGGCCAAGCATTTAAAACCTACCTTATATAATGCTAAGATCGTAGCTCGCTTTTTCCCAAGCATCAAAAAGAATATGATGCATAAAGTGTTGAAATCGCAGGTCTTTTACTTGCGGCTTTTGATTGCACCTAATCCGCTTAAAAGAAACTCGCTTTTAAATGTGATGAAGATGGCAGGGGTCTATAATTCTTTAAAAGATCAGCTCATCCCTTTAAAACAGAACGATAAATTAAAAGACTCTGATCTAAGACTGACTAAACTCAAAGATAAGGCCAAACCTTTATATGTAGAGTTAGCCGATAATCTATTCGGGTATTTAAACGGTCAAAGTGATCTGAGTCCTAAGTTTGACAAGACATTTGAATATCAGGACGGATATGAGAATATTCCGGTATTAGAATATGATGAGGAGTTAGAATATGAAGTTTAAAATGACATCTTTAGAAAAGAAGTGGGTTCTCTATGATGTGGCCAATTCCGCTTTTACCCTGCTGGTATCGACCATCATGCCGATCTACTTCAATTCTTTAGCCGATGCCGCCAGCATCAGTGAAGTCGATTATTTGGCTTATTGGGGATATGCCACTTCGGCTTCAACATTGATCGTGGCCTTTTTAGGTCCGACTTTAGGCACTCTTTCTGACAACAAGGGCCGCAAGAAGATCTTTTTTATGGTTTCGGTTTTGATCGGAGCGATCGGCTGTATCTTTTTGGGCATCATGCAGTCATGGCTATGGTTCTTACTGTTGTTTATCATTGCCAAGTCGGCTTATCAGTTAAGCTTGGTCTTTTATGACGCTATGCTTCCAGATATTACCAGCGATGAAAGAATGGATCAGGTATCATCGCAAGGTTATGCCTGGGGTTATATCGGCTCATGTGTTCCTTTCATCTTGTCGCTTGTGCTCGTGCTGCTTTATGATTCTTTGGGCATCTCACAAAGTACGGCCATGCTTCTGGCATTTATTCTGATCGCTTTGTGGTGGCTTATCTTGACTGTTCCGCTTTTAAGAAGCTATAAACAGGTCCACTATGTTGAAGTAAAACATGGAGCGATCGCCTCCGGCTGGCATCGTCTTTCCGGTATCTTTAAAGAACTGAAGCTCAATAAAAAAGCTCTCTTCTTTTTGATCGCTTTCTTCTTTTATATCGATGGTGTCTATACTATCATCGATATGGCTACCGCCTATGGCAGTGCCTTGGGTTTTGATACAACCAGTCTGCTTCTGGCCTTGCTGCTGACACAGATCGTTGCTTTCCCGGCTGCTATCTTCTTTGGCAAGTTATCAACTAAATATGAAAACTATAAACTGATGTATATCTGCATCTTTGCCTATCTATGTATAGCTGTCTATGCCATCTTCCTTGATAAACAGTATGAATTCTGGGTTCTGGCTTTCTTTGTCGGCTTGTTTCAAGGGGCTATCCAGTCACTGTCAAGATCTTATTTTGCCAAGATCATCCCCCATGAAAAAAGCGGCGAATATTTCGGTATCTATGACATCTGTGGCAAGGGAGCAGCTTTCCTTGGCACTTTCATCGTATCCTTTATCTCGCAGCTCACCGATTCCATGAATCTGGGTATTGGCGCCATAGCGATCATGTTTGCGGCAGGACTTGTGATTTTTGTTAAGACAAACCGCATTTAAAGTGTATAATGTAGCTATAAAAGGGGAGGTATCTTTATGAAAAAGATGATCATTGCTTTATTATGTGTCTTAACATTATTTACTTTAAGTGCCTGTGGGGATAAAGATGATGCTTCAGGCGATGATGTTGCAGTCACGACGACCGTCTGTACGATCGAGGTAACAGAGGGTTCAAATCAAACTGTCACTTTGGAATCTAAAAGCGATGTCTTGCTGAAACAGACCAATGAAACTGTATCGGATATTGCTGCACTTGGCATGAGCGAAGAAGAGCTTAATACTTCAATAGATAATCTTAAAGTGATCTATGGCAGCATTGAAGGCGTTACTTATTCTGCCAAGATCGAAGATGGTGCTTTGTATGAAACCTTTGTCATCGACTATGAAAACGGCAACTTTGAAGATTTCATGGATGCCGGCATCATCGAAGAAAGCGATGAAATACCAGACTATATCTCGCTTGAATTAAGCATCGGCAACTTTGAAGCTATCGGTTATACCTGCGAATAAAATATTTAAGCATCGCCCAAGAGCGATGCTTTTATAATACCTTAATAATAGATCTTGACTAAATATAAGCCATAAGGGCTGACATTATAGACATGATAATCCTTGGATGGTTCAGCGAGCATCTTTTCAACATCCCTTAAACTCTTCTGACCTCTAGCCACATCGATCATCGTTCCCACAAGCATTCTTACCATGTGTCTTAAAAAACCTTCACCGACTATTTCAACGATCAGAAGATCATCTTTGGATATGATCTTAATATCTTCGATCACTCTTGTCTGATCTTGGGCTTCTTCAAAAGTGGAAGTGTTGAAAGAAGTAAAATCATGCCGGCCGATAAACAATGCGGCTGTCTTTTTAAACAGATCGAGGTCTAGCTTATAAAAGCAGTCATAGACCCGTTTATTTAAAAAGACATCTCTTTCTCCTAAATTGATCACATAACGATATTCTTTCTTTTTGGTGCTGAAGCGGGAATGAAAGTCCTCGCTTACGATTTTGACATCTTTGATATAGATGTCTTTAGGAAGCAGGGAATTGAGCGATCCTTTCAGCTTATAGGTATCGATCGTCTTAGGGCTGTCAAAATGAAAGACCTGCCCCAAGGCATGAACACCGCTGTCCGTTCTTGAAGACATCACGATCTTGATCTTATCCGAAAAGACCATTTCCAGTTTAGCTTCGATCACATCCTGGATCGCTATGCCGTTGATCTGGGATTGAAAACCGACATAGTTGGCGCCATCATAGGCGACGATGCACATATATCTCATAAAACGAAAGCCAAAACGCCAAGAGAGGCCATCAAAATAAAACTAAACAGCAGTAAAAGATAATCACTCAAACCATATTTAAGCTGCTTATAACGGGTCCTTGGAGCACCTGGCACATAGCCTCTGGCTTCCATGGCATTGGCCAGATCTTCAGCTCTTTGGAAAGCCACCGAAAAAAGCGGAACGATCAAAGATACGATCGCCATGACTTTTTCTTTAAGCTTACCCTCTTCAAAATCAACTCCCCGTGATTTCTGCGAGTTCATGATCCTTGTCGTTTCTTCAATGATCGTCGGAATAAACCTTAATGCGATCGAGATGATCATTGCTATCTCATGGGCAGGAAAGTTAAATCTTTTAAACGGACTTAAAAGATATTCGATACCTAAAGTAAGCTCTAAAGGTTTAGTCGTAAAAGTCAAAATCGTCGTCGTCATGATCATGAGGATCAGTCTTAAGGCGATATAAAGAGTCTGAATGATCGCACTTGAATAGATGCTGATAAAACCCAGATCTAAAAGTAAAGTGCCTTCTTTATAGCTGAAGATGTTTATCAAAAGTAAAAAGATCACCATAAACATCATCGGCTTAAAAGATTTATAGATAAACTTCAGATTGATCTTTGCCAGAAACAAGACCGCTATCAAGGCAAGAGCGATGATCCCATAGCCGATAAAACCGGCGGGCATAAAGACTGCCACCAGCGTAAACATCATCGCAATGATCTTGGCTCGAGGGTCTAAACGATGGATCGGAGTATCTAAAGGCAGATATTTACCAAAAACGATATTATTCATCTTTAAATACCTCGCTGACCAGTTTTTCAATAGTATTGGCTTTCAAAGAAAGGTTAAAACCTTTCTTGTTTAATCTTTCTCTTAGATCGACGATCTGCGGTTTTAAGATATGATGTTCCTTTAAAAGTTCTGCATCATCAAAAAACTCTTTCGCTTCCAAATGGATCTTGACTCTTCCCTCCTCAAGCAATACCACTTCATCGGCAAAACTGTAAACGACTTCGTTATCATGTGATACTAAAATGATCGTTTTATGAAGTTTTTTGTTGAGATCATAGAAAAGTTCGATCATCTCTTTGGCACCTTTAGGATCAAGTCCTGCTGTCGGTTCATCCAAAACGATGACATTTGGTTCCATGGCTAAAATACCGGCGATCGCCACTCTTCTTTTTTGGCCGCCGCTTAGATCAAGCGGACTTCTTTCATAATAAGACTCATCGATGCCCACTAGCTTTAAAGCTTCCTTGGCTTTAATGACAGCCTCGCTTTCACTGATGCCGAAATTCTTCGGTCCAAAAGCGACATCTTTGAGGATCGTTTCTTCAAATAACTGATATTCACTGAACTGAAAGACCAGACCGACTTTTTTTCTTAACATCTTAAGTCCTTTAGTCTTTTCGCTGGCTTTTATTACATAATTTTCGATCTCAAGCTCTCCGCTGCTTGGCAAAAGCAGGGCATTCAAGTGCTGGATCAGCGTCGATTTGCCGCTGCCGGTCTTGCCGATGATGGCAGTTATCTTGCCTTCTTTGATGTCAAGATCGATATCATGCAAAGCTGTAAAGGCATAGGGCATATCTTTGTCATAGACATAATTTATTTTCTTGAACTTAATTGGCATATACCCTCCGCTAATTCATCCATATCGGTATAATAACCGATCTTATGACCTCTTTTTCTTATTTCGTTGCACACTTTATAAGTAAAAGGTATATCAAGACCGATAGATAAAAGCTTATCATCATGCTTAAAGATTTCTTCAGCTATACCATCCATAAACACTTCACCCTGATTCATAACGATCGTATGATCGCTCTTTAAAGCTTCTTCGATGTCATGAGTGATCGAAATGATCGTCAGTTCTTTATCGCCATGCAATTCATAGATGACTTTTTTGATCTCATCTTTACCTTTGGGATCAAGCATGCTGGTCGATTCATCAAAGATGATGATCTTGGGGCCCATCGCTAAAACTCCGGCAATGGCCACTCTTTGTTTCTGACCGCCGGAAAGATTGTTAGGCTCTTTGTCCAAAAATGAACTCATATTGACCACATCGGCAAAACGATCGATGATCTCATCCATCTTGGCTGGATCAACATTATGATTCTCTAAACCAAAAGCGATGTCATCTCTTACCGTTGATCCGATAAACTGGTTGTCAGGATTTTGAAAGACGATGCCTAGCTTGTTTCTGATGTTAGATAAAGTTTTTTCTTCAAGCTTTGCTCCATCGATATAGATCTCACCGCCATTAGGCACTAAAAGTCCTGCTAAAAGTTTAGCGATAGTACTCTTACCGCTGCCGTTATGACCGATGATCGTCGTATAGGAACCCTTTTCGATCTTAAAAGACACTTTTTTAAGTGCTTCGATCTCTTTGGTATATGAAAAAGACAGATCTTTAACTTCAATAATACTCATAGCCAAAATATTATATCACAATATTAAAGCAAAGATTTTAATTATAAGATTTATTTACATCTTAGCAGGTATCAGATGGAAATATTGGCAATAGTTTTTTTATTGCCGCCTGGCAGAAACATTCTTTAAAAATCCTGGTAATCTTTTTTTAATATTGATAATGGTGGTTAAATCAATGAATTATGGGGGTAAAGTATTAAAAAAGCCCTTTATTCAGGGCTTAACTAACTACTGGAGCAGATGAAGGGAATCGAACCCTCGTGTCGACCTTGGCAAGGTCGCGTTCTACCATTGAACTACATCTGCACATGGCGGTCCGGACGGGAATCGAACCCGCGATCTCCTCCGTGACAGGGAGGCATGTTAACCGCTACACCACCGGACCTTCTAACTGGCGAAGAAGGAGGGATTTGAACCCTCGCGCCGGTTTCCCGACCTATGCCCTTAGCAGGGGCACCTCTTCGGCCTCTTGAGTACTTCTTCACTCTAGCACTTATTCCGCTTAGTGCTTTCTAATATTATCATAAGAGTTTTTAATTTGCAATAATAAATGTTATAATTTTTAAGAGGTCAAAAAATGATAGTAGCTGAGTTTGAAAAAGTATCCTATGAACAGTTTGAAAACGATTGTCTGAGTCTTCTTGATATCGCCGATAAAAAGATCATCAAAGAAGCTTATCAGAATATCGTTTTACCCAAACGGGCCACTAAAGGCAGTGCCGGTTATGACTTTGTCACACCTTTTAATCTGACTTTGGAAAGTTCAAAAGAGATCAAAATGCCTACCGGTATCAGAGTAAAGATGCTTGAGGGATATGTACTGCATCTTTATCCCCGCTCATCTTTAGGGTTTAAATACCACATGGCCTTATTAAATACTGTCGGCATTATTGACTCTGACTACTATGGCGCTAAAAACGAAGGCCACATCATTATTGCGATCGGCAATTATGGTGAAAAGACTCTAACTTTAAATAAAGGCGACCGTTTTGCTCAAGGTATCTTTTTACCTTACTTTTTAGCCAAAGAAGAAGAAATAGACCTCGTAAGAGAAGGCGGTTTTGGAAGCACCGATAAATAAGTGCCTGTAGCTTAATGGATAAAGCATTTGATTCCGATTCAAAAGACTGCGGGTTCGAGTCCTGTCAGGCACGCCATTCATTACTTAAAAAAGGCATCGAGTGCCTTTTTTTATTTTACATCTATCCAATAGCGTTCTACTATTTTGCCGTCTTCTAAAAGTTCATTTTCTAAAATACCGCCATTTTTGATGATCGAACGTTTAGAACCGATATTGTCTTTATCACAGACCAGCAAAACTCTATCGATGCCAAGCTTTTTACATTCCGCAAGCCCTAAAGCGATCATCTTCGTTGCATAGCCCTTTCTTCTTTCGCTTGGTCTGATGCCATCACCGATATGTCCGCCGTATTTTAAAAGATGATCATTCAAATAATGACGGATATTGATCGCTCCGACCATGATGTTCCTTTCTTCATCCAGACAAAAGAAAGTCGAAGAAGGTACCTTGCCCTCTTTTGGTTTCTTGTAATCGATATTATTGATATAGTTATCAAAATCATGATAATCATTTTTAAAAATAGACCATGGCGAAGTGTTGGCTTCAGGATGGGCGTTATTATAAGCGATCCACTCTTTTAGCATATCAACGATCTGCTCTTGATGCTCATAGGATGCTTTAACCAGTTTCAATGTCATAATCTTATCCTCTTTTCAATATTCTATATGACCATTATATAGAAAGTTATGTCAGGGAAAAAGTGTTTCAGTGACTATAACTGTATGATGGATCAAAAGTTCGTAGAGATCAATTTCTTCGCTGATGAAAGCGGCCAGTTACATGTAAACAGTCAAAAAAGATATTTTGTGATCGGCGGTTATTATTGTCTTAAAAGCGACAGCCAGCTGATCGCTCTTTATTTTAAAAGAGCTTTAAAAAGGATCAAGATGAAACGCAAGATGATCAAAAGCGAAGAATTAAAGACTCGTGATATGGAACAGGAAGAAAAGATCAAGCTCTTGAAAGTCTTGCAGGAAAGCGAGGGATTTAAAGGTTTTGCCATCGTTATCGACAAAAGCCGCTTGAAAAGAAAGATCAGCAAGGAAAGCATCTTCTATAACTATTTTATCAAGCAGCTGTTAAATGATGTCATCATCCCCGATCTTAACTTTATCTATCCAAAAGATGAGATCTATATCGAGATGTATTTAGATAACCGCAATACTTCGATCGAACATCTAAAAGGCCTTGAAGATTATCTCAATTCCGATTTCGCTATGTCAAATTTTCATTTCAGTACGCTCTACCGCAATTCCAGCCATGATTTCAGGATTCAAGCCTCTGACCTCATTGCCAATACCATCTATATGTATTTTAAAGACAAGACGATCATCAGCGAAGTAATACCCCATATCGACCTGCACAAGATCTTTGTTACCTGCTTTCCGGGATTCTGCCGATATTTATCTTTTAGATAAAAACTCTTAAAAACATGGTAAAATTAAGGAATAGAGGTCAAACCATGCATCTTTTGACTAATGATTGTTTAAACTATTACTTTACCAAAGAAGATATTGACATAGCCAAAGATTACTATGACAGCGGCTGTATCAAAAAGATCGGCGTTATGCGGGAAAATGACGGCATCTTTTCGATTGAAGCCAAGATCAAGACCAGCTACAGCGAACATGATTGTCAATTTAAGATCAATTATTATGAAGAAAGCATCTTCGATCATAAGTGCGACTGCCCTTTTGAAGAAAAACGGCCCTGTTTGCATATAGCGATAGTCAGTCTTTTTCTTTTAGATCATGACCTCGCCTATTTCCCCTGGCATTATGAGCTCGAAAATGACTATCTTGAGTATTATGAAACTTTTAAGAAGCACAAGTATGATGAAGATCCCAAATATCAGTTAAATGAACTTCTTAAAAAAGCAGCTTTAAAGAAAGAAAGCGCACAAAGACTGGCTTTGAATGATAATAAATATCAGATCATACCGGAATTTAGATACATGAATGCAAAGCTCTATCTTAACTTTTATGTCGGTGACGGCACTCATCGCTATGTCATCAAGAACTATCGGGAGTTCATAAATGATCTTGGCAATGAAAAGATAGTCAGTATCGGTAAATATATCGAATTTGTAAGTGACAGGCGCTCATTTGATGAAAGATCGCAAAAATATCTGGGACTGATGGCTTGGCTTGGGATAAGGCAAAAAAGGACTTCTTCAGAAGATCAAAGTTATAAAAGATATGCGCTTTTAGATCGAAACAGTCTTGATCTTTTAAATCACTTCTTTAAAGATGACGAGATCAGGATCGCTGATCTCAATTTTAAGATCAGACTGCATATCGAAGACCGTCATGACCACTATCTGATCGCTTTGATCAAAGGCAAAGAAAATTATCTGGCCGGTGAAAACCATCTTTTCATCATCGAAGAAGAACCTTTGCTCATCGGTCATCATGTCACCAATAATCCGATCCTCATCGAACTTGTCGCTCTTTTAAGCAAAGATCCCCTTTATATCGACAAGAAAAGCTATGAAACATTTTACGAAGATATTTTAAAGGAATGTGAAGATGAGATTGAGATCGATGATGCAAGCGGATTAAGACCTTCGCCCAAAACAAAGATAAGCAGCCGGATCAGCATCTATGGTGACATACAAAAAGATGATCTGCTTTTAAGCATCAGGGCCAATGATGAAAAAGGCCAGCCTTTTGATCTGGTTGGCAATGATGATTATTTAAACAGCTATGAAGCCGAAATGATCATGACGATCTTAAATGACTCGCCAGCTTCGATCGACAATGAAAATCACCTGTTTTACATGAGTCTTAAAGATGATGACACTTATGACTTTATTGAAAAGGATCTAAACAAGCTGTCTAATTATGCCGATGTCTATATCTCTGAAGCGATCAGAAAACTCAATAAAAAAGTCAAATATACCATCAAAGCCGCTGCTAAAAGAGTTGTAAGCGGCCGTTTGGCATTAGAATTCAGCACATCTGACTTTGACTATAGAGAATTGAAGGATATTTTAAAAGCTTACCGTTTGAAAAAGCGCTACTACCTTTTAAAAAGCGGTGAAGTCCTCAATCTTCGCTCGGATGAACTCTCAGAAATAGATGATCTTTTAAAGACTTTAAAAGCAGACGTGGATGACATCCATGAAGGAGAGATAGAACTTGATCCGCTCATGACTTTTAAAGTCAATGAAAAGCTGAGGAAATTAAAAAAGATCGCCGTGGATAAAGAGATGTCTTTTGAAAGACTTCTTCTTGACATCAAGAATGCCGATCCTAAAATGAATCTCTTGCCTAAATATCGTAAGATCCTGCGCAATTATCAAAAGAAAGGCTTTGAATGGCTAAGCATGCTGGATGCCTATAACTTCAGCGGTCTTTTGGCTGACGAGATGGGGCTTGGCAAAACGATCCAGATCATTGCCCTTTTAGAAACCATCAAGGAACACAGCTCCTTTTGGGGTGAAAAACATCATTTAGTGGTCTGTCCGTCCTCTTTGATCTATAACTGGGAAGATGAAATAAAAAGATTCGGGATAAAGTTAAGCTATCTCTGTGTCAGCGGCGATAAGGTCAAAAGAGAAATATGCATCAAAAGATATCTGCAATATGATCTGCTCATCACTTCCTATGATTATTTGAGAAGAGATATAGACTGTTATGAAAATTGTGATTTTGACTATGTGATCATCGATGAGGCCCAAAACATCAAAAACTATAACACCAAAAATGCTCAATGCACCAAAAGATTAAAAAGTATTCACCGTCTGGCTTTAAGCGGTACTCCGATCGAGAACTCTTTAGCAGAACTGTGGTCGATCTTTGATTTTTTGATGCCGGGCTATCTTTCAAGCTATCAGGATTTCAGAAAAAACTACGAACTGCCGATCGTTGCCCAAAAGGATAAGACTGCCACCCGAGAATTGAAGTCGCTGATCTCGCCTTTTATCTTGCGGCGTATGAAAAAAGATGTCTTGAAACAACTTCCCGACAAGGTCGATCATCGTTATCTCATCACCTTCAAAGATGAAGAAAAGAAGCTCTATGATGCCAGTCTGCATAGTGCCTATAATGATGCCAAAAAGAAACTGTCAGCAGCCAATATCGATCACATCGGCATCCTTGCCCTTTTGACAAGATTAAGACAGCTTTGTTTAGACCCTCGGCTCATCTACGATGATATCGAAGAACCATCTTCCAAGCTGGAAGCTTGCCTTGATCTGATAAAACTTTACTTTGAAAACGGCAAGAAGGTGCTGGTCTTTTCTGCCTTTGTGTCGCTTTTAGACTTATTGGCCAAGGAATTAGAAGCAAACGGCATAAGTTATTACAAACTTGTCGGCTCGACTCCTAAAGAAGAAAGACATCAAAGAGTAAATGCTTTCCAAAATGATGATACACCGGTCTTTTTGATCTCTTTGAAAGCCGGCGGCAGCGGCCTTAATCTGACGGCTGCCGAAGCGGTCATCCATCTTGATCCCTGGTGGAATCTCTCCGCTCAAAACCAGGCCAGCGACAGAGCCCATCGCATCGGCCAGAATGCCAATGTACAGGTTTATCGTCTGATCATGAAAGACTCGATCGAAGAAAAGATCGAAACTTTGCAGAAACATAAAGAAGAGTTGTCTGATTCCTTTATCAAAGGAAATGACGGCTTTTTGGCCACTATGTCTAAAGATGATATAATGGCCCTCTTTGATCGTTTTTAAAAGACAGCCGAAACTGTCTTTTATAATTTCATTTCATTATATTTCTTTAATACTGCAGGAATGTCGATATTTTGCGGACATTGACTCTTGCATTGACCGCAGTTGATACACGTGTCAGGACCGTTTGGTTCTTGTTTGCTTTTGAGATACAGTTCACGGTTTTTATTTAATGATACCCGGTTATAAAGATCCATCCATTTAGGAATATCAATCTGCATCGGACAGCCATCCGTACAATAATGGCAAGCCGTACATGGTACTGTCAATTCTTCCAGGATCGTCTTTTTGACTTCCATCAGAAGTTCATTTTCTTTTTCATCCAGAGTCTTGACTTCATCAAAAGTCTTAAGGTTATCTCTTAACTGTTCAAGATTGCTCATGCCGCTTAAGATAACGCCCACATCATCCAGACCGAAAAGATATCTGAAAGCCCAGGAAGAGATCGAAGCCTCCGGCAGATGATCTTTTAAGATCTTTTCGTATCTGTCATCTAGCTTTGCCAAACGTCCGCCTCTGACCGGTTCCATTACCCAGACTGGCAGACCGTATTCTTTGATCATTTCATATTGACCTTTGGCATCCTGCAAAGTCCAGTCTAAATAATTGAGCTGGATCTGGACGAATTCAAAGATGTCTGAATACTCCAGCATCTTTTTAAGTGTAGGCAGTTTAGCATGTGAAGAAAAACCGATATGTCTGATCCTTCCCTTGGCCTTTTCTTTTTTCAAGAAATTGATGTAGTCTTCGTTCATATACTCTTTGGCAGTAGTTTCTGTTACTGAATGCAAAAGATAGAAGTCGATATGATCGGTAGCTAAACGCTCTAACTGTTCATTAAAGACCTTTTCAATATCCTTGGATGCCAAGACATTGAACTTGGTAGCTAAATAATAAGAATCACGGGGATACTTCTTTAAAACTTTGCCTAAAAATGATTCTGAAGTACCATGATGATATACATAAGCCGTATCATAATAATTGATGCCCCCGCTCATCGCCAGATCGATGATCGCTTCTGCTTTATCATAATCGATTTTGCCGTCAGTTTCCGGTAAGCGCATATTGCCCATACCGAGTCTTGATAATTTTAATCCTTTAAAATCCTTATACTTCATATTCGTACCTCTTAGTCTATCTTCTTTAATGATACATCATTTTAATATTATTTATAATGCCAAAGTTCCCATCGGATCTCATGAATCCAATTTGACATCTTCGCTTTCCAAAGTTTTTTAGGCTTCCTCATCAAGATATTTCTTATCGACAACAGCTTGATAGACATGACGGTCAAACCAGCTATCAGAAGCTGCGTAATAATCTTTATAAGCCTTTTCTTCGCCCCAGGAATTCTTGGTCTTCTGTTTTGTGCTGTTTCCAAATAAAAGATTTATACTGCTTAAGACCACAGTATGATTCATAGCGCTGTCTTTTGCAAGCAAAGCCGCCTTCTTTCTTTTTCTTAATCATAACACGATTTTGAACAAACAATATCTTTTGTCCGAAACTGATGCTATTTTATGTGCCTTGTGCTAAACTATTCTCGCATGAAAAATCTATTCAAGAATGAAACGGTCTTCTGCATATCCGTTTTAGCTGCATTGTTTTCAATGTTTATCGCTCTTCCTGATGCTGCTTATTTCAATTATCCCGATTATAAGACTCTGGCTTTGCTCTTTTGTCTTATGATCATCGTTGCAGCTTTCAAAAAAATCGGTATCTTTGACAAACTGAGAAACTATCTGATCTTTAAGGCTTCAGACCTCCGATCATTGGCTTTGGTCCTGATCATGACCTGTTTTTTTGCCAGCATGATAATTACCAACGATGTGGCTCTTATCACTTTTGTTCCCTTTACGATCTATCTTTTAAGATCAAGCAATCAAAAACAATTAGTGAAAGTGATCGTTTTAGAAACTATCGCCGCCAACCTTGGCAGCATGGCTACCCCTATCGGCAATCCTCAAAATATCTATCTGACTTCAGTAGCTTCCTTAAGGATGGAAGAATTCTTTTTAATGATCGCTCCTTATGTTTTAATATCTTTGGTCTTGCTTTGTCTTTTTACTTTGAGCATACCCAAAGAAAAGATCCGAAATACGATTGTCGGCAATGTCAATATTAACTGTGATCACCGCCTTTTAATAGCTTTGATTTTGCTTTGTATGTGCATTTTGACAGTCTTTAAGATAATTCCTTACTATATTATGCTTATCGCTGTTATCTTAGGAACTCTATTGATCGATCGGTGTTTGTTTAAAGAAGCAGATTACTATCTTATCGCTACTTTCGTTTGTTTTTTCATCTTTGTCGGCAATATTAAAAGAATGTCGGAAATAAGTTTTGTGTTGAACAGCCTGGTCAGCAATCATGAAATCATGGTCGGTGCTTTGTTAAGCCAGATCATTTCCAATGTTCCAGCAGCGATCCTGCTTAGCGGATTTACTGAAAACTACACTGCTCTTTTGGTAGGAGTCAATATTGGCGGTCTGGGCACGATCATTGCCTCTTTAGCTTCTTTGATCTCTTTTAAATTCTATGGCAGCGCTTGTCCAAAAGAAAAGGGCAGGTTCATTAAGAACTTTACCCTTTATAATGTTGTTTTTCTTTTGATACTGCTTGTTTTAGCCTATCTTTTAAACTAGTTTATATCAGATCAAAAGGATCTGTATATTCGCCATTCAATGCTTCGGCTACCGCTTTATATGTGTAATGGCCATCATAAGTATTAAGGCCCTTCATAAAGCCGTCATCTTCTTTTAAAGCTTCAAGACCCTTATTGGCAAGCTTTAAGATATAAGGTAATGTGGCATTGGATAAAGCGATAGTAGAAGTGCGTGGCACTGCTCCTGGCATATTGGCGACAGAATAATGGTTGACGCCGTATCTTTCAAAGGTCGGCTCATCATGCGAAGTAGTATGATCGCAGGTTTCAATGCAGCCGCCCTGATCGATGGCGACATCGACGATAGCGCTGCCCTTTTTCATCGTCTTGACCATCTCTTCAGTTACCAAGATCGGAGTTTTGCCGCCTGGCACAAGAACAGCTCCAATGACAAGATCAGCATTTCTGATCGAATTTTTAATATTGTATTCATTGCTGAAAACAGTGTGGATCTGACCGTTGGTGATCTCATCGATCTCGGCCATCCTTCTTTGATCAAGTTCAAAAACTTCGACATTAGCTCCTAAGCCGTTGGCCATTCTGGCTGCTTCAAAACCGACGACTCCGCCGCCCAAAACTGTAACATTAGCTTTGTGAACGCCTGGCACCCCGCCTAAAAGGATGCCGCTTCCGCCGTTGGCTTTCTGCAAGATCCAGGCTCCGACCTGCACAGCCATTCTGCCGGCGACTTGCGACATCGGTGTCAATAGAGGCAGATTGCCTTTATTGTCAGTAACCGTTTCATAAGCGATAGATGTCGTCTTTGATGCGATCAAAGCATCAGCGAACTCTTTATTGGCGGCAATATGCAGATAAGTAAAGACCAGCTGATCTTTTCTTAAATAATGATATTCTGACGGCAGGTATTCTTTTACTTTGACGATCAGATCAGCTTTGGCAAACACTTCATCTTTGCTCAAGATCTTCGCTCCGACTTCTAAATATTCTTCATCGCTGAAGCCGCTTCCTTCGCCAGCACTTTTCTCCACAAGTACACTGTGACCGGCTTTGATAAGACTGTAAGCGCCAGATGGCGTCATAGAAACCCGGTTTTCATTATTCTTAATCTCTTTTGGAATTCCAATGATCATATTCGATTCTCCTTTATCACATACCTGTAATTGTACTTCAAAAACAAGTTATCTACATCTCTTCTAAGATCTCTTTGATCTCTTCAACCTGCTTAATGGCTCTGGCGACCTGTCTTTTAGCTTCGCTTATCCGGCTTTGCACCATCATATCGGCAATCAGACCGTCAAAAAGATAATCGGCAAAAGTCAAAAAACTGCCGATGTCGATATTCAAATCGATTCTTTTATCCACATCAGCTAATTCTTTGCTGAATTCTTTCAAGGCCCACTTGGCTTCCATCAGTTCTTCATGAGCATCATTGATCTTGGAATGTTTAAACAGCGTTGTCAAAAGACCACCGCCAAACAGATCGACCAAGCCCCAATTAGAGGCTGAATTCAAATAATCATCAGCGTTATGCAGACATTCCAAGGCATAATCTGCCGCACTTATAGCTTCATCTATCTCTTTATCTAGTACTGTATCATTCATAACCAAGACTCCTTTGTCAAAATTATATAGCGATAAATAAAAAATGTGTAAGAAAAAGATACGAACATGATCTTTAAGACATACATTCGTACCTTTAAACATTATTTATTTATTTTTTGACCTTCAGTTACGCTTGCAGGATCGATATAAGAGATCTTTTGATCGTTTATCGGTTCCGTGATGATGATCATTGTGATCGGGTCATATCCGGCTTCTTTAATAGCCTTCAGATCCGCCTCGATGATCACATCGCCGGCATTGACTTTATCGCCTTGTTTGTGCAAAGCCTTAAACCCCTTGCCGTTAAGCGATACCGTATCGATACCGATATGAACGAGAATGCCCATGCCGTCATTGCGGCGTATTGCATAAGCATGTTTGGTAGGAAACAAGACCTCAAGTGTACCATTGGCAGGCGATACCATCTTTGAACTGCTCGGTTTGATGGCGATCGTTTGGCCTAAGAGTTCCTTGGCAAAAGTCATATCACTGATGTTTTCATGACTGACTAATTCACCATCACAAACAGCAACAATATCTTTGTCATCATAAGATGGATCATTTTTCTTAAACTTATCAAAAAGTCCCATAATTATTCCTTTCCATTATTGACAATGATTTTTTTATACCAGTAAAAACTGTCTTTGCGATAACGCTTGAAAGTGCCTTTGCCCAGATCGTCGCTGTCAACATAGATAAAACCGTAACGTTTAGCCATTTCGCCTGTTGAGGCGCTGATGATGTCAATGGCTGACCAGGGGGTATAGCCGATGATGTCCACCCCGTCATCGCTGGCTTTTATCATCGCTTCGATATGAGCTTTCAAATAAGCGATCCGATAATCGTCATGGATGCTGCCGTCTTTTTCCAGGATATCTTTAGCACCCAGACCGTTTTCAACGATCATCAGCGGTATCTCATAGCGGCCATATAGTTCATTTAGAGTAAATCTCAAGCCGTCAGGATCGATCTGCCAGCCCCATTCACTGGATTTTAAGTATGGATTGGCCACTCCTGAAAGAAGATTGCCGCCGATCATGGAATGATCATCATCATGGGCCACACAGTTGGTCTGATAATAAGAAAGCGAGTAAAAATCAACTGTTCCTTCTTTCAAGATCTTCTGATCTTCTGCCGTTATATCAAGCTTGATGCCTAACTCCTGCCACAGCCTTGGCGCATAACTGCCATAGCTTCCTCTGACCATTACGTCACCGCAATAATAATTGATATCCTGCCATTGTTTCTGATATTTAAGGACATCCAAAGGATGAGAAGTCAAAGGATAGACCGGCATCAAAGCGATCATACAGCCTATCTTATAATCTTTATTAAGTTCATGAGCCAATTTGACGACTTTGGCACTGGCGACCATTTGATGGTGCAAGGCCTGATATCTGAGTTCTGGAATATCGACCTGTTTAAGGAATGATCTGGTGCCTTTATTGACGATGCCAAGTGACATATAATTGCCAAGCGGCAAACAGCCGCAGTTTATCTCGTTGAAAGTCAGCCAGTATTTAACTTTCCCGCCGAAATGCGTAAGCAAAGTCCTGGCATATTTTACAAAAAGATCAATGACTCGGCGATCAGACCAGCCGTTATACTTATTGACAAGATTGATCGGCATTTCATAATGGGACATCGTTACGATTGGTTCGATTCCATGACGATGCAATTCATCAAAGACATCATCATAGAATCTTAAACCTTCTTCATTAGGTGTTTCTTCCTCGCCGTTTGGATAGATCCTGGTCCAGGCTATCGACATGCGGTAGGCTTTTAGACCCATCTCGGCCATCAAGGCAATATCTTCTTTATAGTGATGATAGAAATCGGAAGCTGTCCGGTTAGGATAATAAAGTCCTTCTTCTGTTTTTAAGGGCGTGATCTCTCTGGGCCTTTCTTTAGTGCCGCTTGAAAGCATATCAGCACAAGACAGGCCCTTGCCTCCTTCAGCATAACCGCCTTCGACCTGATTGGCGGCGGTAGCTGCGCCCCAAAGAAAATCTTTTCTTAACATGATTAAGCTTCGTCTTTATAAAGAATGTAAGTAGCTGCGAAGGTGCCGATGACACCGATCAAAACGGCAATGATCATCATGATCAGATTGTTGCCGCCGCTTGCATCCATGAATAACGGCAAGGCTACAACACTTGAAGCACCGGCAAAGTTATAAATAACGACATGGAATAAGCCGGCAAAAGCTCCGGCGATTGCACTGCCGATCATAGCTCCGTACATCGGTTTTTTAAATTTAAGGTTTACACCATACATAGCCGGCTCTGTAACACCGCCGACAATGGCTGTGATCGCACATGATAAAGCCGTTGAACGAAGAGCTTTATCTTTAGTCTTGACAGCGACGGCAAGGCTGGCTGCACCCTGGTCGATATTGGATAAGACCAAAGCCGGGAAGAAGATCGGCTCATAGCCGACAGATGCGAACATCTGTAAAAGATAAGGAACGAAAGCGCCATGCATGCCAGTCATGATGAGGAACGGCATAGCAGCAGCTAAAACAGCTACACCAACAAAACCTAAAGTTTCATATAACCAGATGACAGCACTTGAAATATAAGTACCAAGGAAAGCACCGGCAGGACCTAAAAGACAGAAAGCTAAAGGTACCATGATGATCAAAGTGCAGACCGGCTCCAAGATCGAACGCAGGATCTCTGGTGAATGTTTAGCAAAGAATTTCTCGATCGGAGCCATTACCCAGGCACAAAGCAGAGCCGGGAAGATGGTGCTGGAATAAGTTGTGTTATAAACAGGGATGCCGACAAAATCGAGTCCATTAGCGACGTTGTTGATAAAGTCCGGGAAAATGAGCATGCCGCCGATGACCATGCCTAAACCTTGATTGGCACCAAACTTTTTAGCCGCATTGCCGCATACGATCACTGGCAGGAAATAGAATCCGGCTTGTCCGGCATAATACAATAACTGGTATGTGCCGCTGGTCTGGTCCATGCCTAAGGATGTGGCGATGATCAGGATGACCTGGATCATACCGCAGCCGATAAGGGCCGGGATAGATGGGGCTAAAGATCCGGAAATACCGTTCAAGATCGCATTAAAGATCGATCCGACGGTTATCTTTTTCTTTTCAGCCGGTGTATCTTCAACACTCTTTTCAACATTAAAGCCATGTTTTTCACAGATGGCTTTGTACACATCGCCGACTGATTGACCGATGATGATCTGTAATTGACCGTTTTGCCACTGTGCTCCTAAAGCACCCGGCATCTTTTCGATCTCTTCCATTTTGACAAGACTCTGATCCTTAACATTGAAACGAAGTCTTGTAACGCAATGAGTAAAGAATTCTACATTTTCTTTACCGCCTACGCAATCCACAATGTTTTGTACTAAAACATCATACTTGTTTGCCATAAATTTCTAACTCCTTCTTTAATAATCTATGCTTACGCTGATGCGTTTAAGCCTATTGGGATATCTCGCGGGATTTTAAACGATTGATATGCAAAATGAGATATAACTGTTCTTCTTCATCCAATCCCCAGCCAAGATTCTTTCTTAAATATTCATCGATCTTCTTAACACATTCATAAGTATCAGGATATTCTTTGATCACCGAAGCGAATAAGAGGCCGTTTTCACTGCTGATCATCTCGTTTTTGGTCTGCCTTTTCAAAAGAAAAGATAAATGGGAAGCAAAACGGGAATAATTAAAACCGCTCTTGTCGATCGAAATGGCGAAACAGTCTTCAATGATCTGAGTCACTTTATTTATGACGTTTGATTCATTGATGACTTCTTCATCAGTGAAGTTTTGCGACATGACCAGATGAAGAGCGATGCCGTATGATTCTTTGGGATCAAGAGTGATCTTTAACTTCTCGTTGATGTAGGTGATCGCTTCTTGAGCTATCTTCATCTCTTCGGGATAGCGCTGACGAATATCATAATCAAAAGGCAATTTGATCAGAATATTCTTCTTATAGCGTTCATAGGCGAATTTAATATGATCCGCCAGTGTAAAGACGATATTAGGATTGAGTTCTTTATCGATAGTCATTTTGGCCTCATCAACGATATGAGAAGAAATGAACATGATATCTTCCGGTATCTCATCGATCAGACCATAGTATTTGGCATTTACGCCGTAAAATGTCTTATCAACAAGACTCAGATCTTTTAATTCATAGGGGGTCTTGGGAAAACCGATCCCTTTGCCAAGTGCAATAAGCTGATTCCCGTTATCATCAACACATAAGGCAGCGTTGTTGTTGAGCTTTTTGATCACCAGCATCTTCATTCCTCCTTTCCAAAGAAAAACTCTTCCTTAAAGCCACTACAAAACTTAAACGTAAGTTTTAAGTAATGCCTCTAAAGAAGAGTAACAATCCTAATATCTTTACACAAATTATAATAATATCTTCTTGAAATAAATGCAAGCGTTTTCTTTATATCTCTCATCAAAAGTGAACTAAATCATTCGCCATGTCTGTTCATATATTTATGTATATGTTTATCTATTCCAATGTAATCTATGAAATGATAACCATGCATTGTTGCAAAAACCAAGAATATACGAATCAATAGATGATATGTATTTATATCTTGTACTTCCAGTATTAACCCCTTTGAAGTTTATCAGTTTTAAAAAATGAATCCATATTAATTTTCACATGACCATTAATTCTTTATTATCTGGAGCCAGCGATAGCGATCAATCTGAACCCAAAATGAAAAGATGTCAATGATCGCTTAAAAATCTTAAATAATTTCAGGATTTTTCTATTTTCAAAACTATAAATATATGAAGGAGATTTTAGAATATGAACAGATATGCAATTTACGATGAATTGAGACAAACAGAAAGATTAAAAGAGAAATATCCTCCGGGAACAAAGATCGAGTGCATCCAAATGAACGATCCTTATCATGCCGTTGCCCCGGGCTCCATCGGCACAGTCGATCACGTTGACGATGCCGGTACAATTCATGTGTCCTGGGAGAGCGGATCAGGTCTTGGATTGATTCCCGGCGAAGACCGTTTCAGAATCATCGGAAAAGCAGAAGACAATAAACATAAAAGTCAGGGATGCTGATATATAAAGGAGTCTAAGAATCAGGATCATATCAAAACTATGGAAAAGAGGAACAACAGGTTATCCTGTGAGCTCAATATGAATATAGTTAAAATTATACATATTAACCTTACTATTTAAAGGGTTTAAACAAAAGAAATATATTCCTGAACTGCTTTATGACGGCGATGAATTAAATAGAATTCAAAATCATCCCATGGCCATATGAAAAACAAGGAAACAGCAAAGTCTTTTCTAACATGAAATGCGAAGAATCGGGAATCAGCGGTTATGGAGATCCAGATTCTGTAGATCATGTCATGTGCTATGTTGATTTAGGATTTGGCAATATTCGAAAAGATTCAAACTTTGAAAACATGAAAGCCTGGGGGAGATTTTATGAGCTCTATGGATACAGCCCTGGATTTACCGAAAAACGGCAATCAATGCGTGGATCAGCTTGTCGCAGCACATCCTGATAAATTTGAAAAATCCAACACTCCAAAGGCAGGCGCTGTCTTCTTTGGTGCCAGACATAATCATGTTGGTATTATGATCGCCTGGGATGGTACCAATATAACTGTTCAAGAAGGCAACATTGACTATAAAACCAATACCTTCTAAGAAGCTAAAACAGACTGGCAAACTAAGACCTATACCCTGGCACAGCTCAACAGCATCTATAAAGGCGTGGTGTTTGCGAATCCAAAGTAATCAGCAAACTAAAAGATGGTTGCTTGCATTATCGATTTCAACCATCTTTTTTTCATTAATATCGCTTATATTTCAAGAGTTAGTTCATTTTCCACTGTGCACTTTCACTTTGCAAATCAACCATCCTTCGATAGATGCCATGATTATCCATAAGCTGCGTTGGAGATCCTTGTTCGACTACACGGCCGTTATCCAATACTACGATATGATCTGCTCCGGCTACCGTGCGCATCCTATGTGCAATAACAAGTACCGTTTTACCTACCAATAAGCGTGATAATGCTGCCTGCACTTTTGTTTCGTTCTCTACATCTAGTGATGCGGTCGCCTCATCCAATAGTACGATAGGCGCATCCTTTAAAAGAGCACGGGCAATTGAAATACGTTGCCTTTCTCCACCAGACAGTTTCGCCCCGTTTTCACCAATCGGCGTGGCATAACCTTGAGGCAAAAGATTGACAAACTCATCACAGTTAGCCGCTTTGGCAGCCGCAAGAACTTCTTCATCACTGGCACCGCGCTTACCAAGACGTATGT
>CALVFL010000019.1 GCA_944326825.1 uncultured Erysipelotrichaceae bacterium | reverse complement strand
TAAGTGCCTTTACTTTTGGTATAGGTCATATTATTAATTTGTTAAATGGTGCGAATTTAATTCCAACTTTAATGCAAGTATGTTATGCAATTTCAGCAGGGTATTTATTTGTTATAATATTTTATAAGAGTAAATCTCTTATTCCTTGTATCATAACTCATTGTTTAGTAAATTCGCTTTCTATATTTAATGTTGAAAACACAATATCATTATATGTAGCACCTATATTTTTAACAATAGTACCATTAGTTTATGCAATTTATATAAATAAAAGCATAAAAAAACAAGACATATAAATTACTATTTTTATAGAGTAGATTTATATCTTTTTTTCTTCAAGGAAAACATGATACAATGTAATAGATTTAAGAAAGAAGTGATGAAAATGAATAATAATCCAATTCAATGGTATCCCGGACATATGCAGAAAGCCAAAGTGCAGATCCAGGATTCTTTGAAGATGGTCGATCTGGTGATCGAATTAAAAGATGCCCGCATCCCTAAAAGCAGTACCAATCCGCTTTTAGAAGGGATCATTGGCCAAAAACCCCGCTTGATCATTCTTAATAAAAAAGATATGGCAGATGATGCAAGAAGCGAAGAATGGCTTAAATATTATGAAAAAGCCAACACGAAATCTTTAGCCATTGACAGTGCCCATCAAAATATACAGGGTCTCATCATCAAAGAGATCAAAGAGATGCTTAAAGCCAAGTTAGAGAAAGCTAAAGCAAGAGGCATCCGCAAGAAAGTTTTAAGAGTTATGGTCGTCGGGATACCGAATGTGGGCAAATCAACTTTTATCAATGCGATCGTTAAAAAAAGAGTGGCCAAAAGTGAAAACAGACCGGGTGTCACTAAAAGCCTGCAATGGATAAAGATCCATGAAGATGTGGAACTTTTGGATACTCCTGGCGTGTTATGGCCGAAGTTTGAAAGTCGGGATGTGGCGGTCAAATTAGCTTTGATCGGTTCGATCAATGATAAGGTCGTGGATAAGAAAGAACTTGTCTTTTATGCTTTAAGGCATCTGTCAGCTCATTATCCTGATAAATTAAAAAGCCGTTATGATGTAAGTGCAAATGATCTAAGCGATGAAGAACTTGTCGATCTTATCGCTAAGAATATGAACTTTATTAAAAAAAGCGGACTGTCTGATGAAGAAAAGACCTATGATTTTATATTGGCCGATATTCGCAACAATCGTCTGTCTAACGTTACCTGGGAGTTTTTGGATGAACAGGACGCTTGATGAATATGAAAAGATATATTGGCCAAAAGGCGAAGAGATTCTGGGGATCGATGAGGCCGGCAGGGGACCGCTTTGCGGGCCTTTAGTGGTGGCGGGCTGTATTTTGCCTATCTCTTTTGAGTCTGAACTTATCGATGATTCGAAGCGTCTAAGTGCTAAAAAGCGCAAGAAAGCTTTTAAAGAGATCCTTGATAACGCTCTTTACTATAATGTCAAGATCGTTTCAAACAAACGGATCGATGAGTTAAATATCTATAAGGCCACCCAAAGCGCTATGGAAAAGATCGCTAAGGAAGCTTTTGCTAAGATCGTTTTGACTGATGCAATGCCTTTAAATATCGAAGATAAGAAAGTCATCCCTATCGTTAAAGGCGATCACAAGAGTATCAATATCGCTGCTGCCAGCATAATTGCCAAAGTAATCAGAGATGGCATCATGATGAAACTTGATGAAAAGTATCCGGAATACGAATTAAGAAAACATAAAGGTTATCCGACCAAGCGTCATCTGGAACTTTTAAGTCAATACGGTCTAAAAGATTTCTACCGCAAAAGCTATGGTCCTTGCCGCAAACTGCTTGAATATAAATTGTTTTAGGAATTTGCGATCTTGATGTCTATATATAGATGTGAAACTAGACAGAAAGATTTTGATCGCTTATGCCAAAAAATATCAGGGCAACTATGATAAGATCTTAAAAGCCATCGCAAATAAAGAAATGATTGAGCCAGAAGATGATAAAAGAGCCATCACGATCCTTGATGAAGAATATCCGGCGGCATTTTTATCTTTGAGCGATCCGCCTTTCGTGTTGTTTTATAAAGGGGATCTTAATCTTTTGAAAAAGCAGTGTGTCGGAATTGTCGGCTCAAGAAGAGTTTCGGAGTATTCTTTAAAGGCGACAAAGACCATCGCTAAAGCTTTGTCTTTAAAATATGTCATCGTTTCAGGAATGGCCAAAGGCATTGACCGCCTCGCTCATTTAGAAGCGATCCATAGCGGCAGTATTGGTATCCTTGGTTCTGGCATCGATTATATTTATCCTTATGCCAATAAAGATCTCTATGAGCTTATGGGAAACAAAGGCTTGCTGATAAGTGAATATCCTGATCATACCATTCCTTATGCCAAACATTTTCCTTTTCGCAACCGGCTGATCGCCGCCTTGAGCGATAAGATCTTTGTGATGAAAAGCGATATCAAAAGCGGTACGATGACAACTGTTGACAAGGCTTTAAAGCTTGGCAAGGAGGTCTATGTATTGCCGTATCGCATCGATGATGATGACTCTTTGGGCAATAATCTTCTGATCTATGAAGGCGCCGAGATCATCATCTTAGCTAATTTAGATGATTATTAAATTGTAATTTTATTTTATTTGTGTTTATATATTAAAGTGTTTGAGGTGAGAGTTGAATGAAGAATTTAGTTATTGTAGAGTCACCGTCTAAATCTAAGACGATCGAAAAATATTTAGGCAAAGATTATAAAGTCATGTCATCTAAAGGTCATATCCGTGATTTAGCCACCAAGGGCAAAGGCGGCCTTGGCGTGGATGTCGAGAATGATTTTAAGCCTACTTATGTAGTGTCTAAAGATAAAAAGAAACTTGTGGAAGAACTTAAAAAAGCGGCTGCAGCTTCAGATAATGTTTATCTGGCGACCGACCCTGACCGGGAGGGCGAGGCTATCTCCTGGCATTTAGCCCATGAGTTAGGTCTTGATCTTGATCAAAAAGATCGGATCGTCTTTAACGAAATAACTAAAAATGCTGTCTTGACTGCCTTGGAAAATCCCCGCAAGATCGATATGGACCTGGTAAGATCGCAAGAAACCAGAAGGATCTTGGATCGGATCATCGGTTTTAAACTTTCCAAGCTTTTACAGATCAAGATCAAATCTAAATCAGCCGGTCGGGTTCAGTCGATCGCTTTAAGAATGATCTGTGATAAAGAAAAAGAGATCGCTGCCTTCAAACCGGAAGAATACTGGACTTTAGAGGCTGAATTCGTCAAGGACGCTAAGAAATTCAAAGCGGAATTGAGTAAAGATCAGGGTAAAAAGGTCAAGATCAAAGATGAAGAAAGCGCCTTGGCCTATTTTGAGCGTACCCAGGATCCTTTCACAGTTGCTAAAGTCAGCAAGACTCTTAAAAAACGTTCACCCAGACTGCCTTTTATTACTTCAACTTTACAGCAGGAAGCATCATCCAAGCTGGGCTTTGGTGCTAAAAAGACGATGATGCTGGCCCAGATGCTTTATGAGGGTATCGACATCGGCAAAGAAACCGTCGGTCTGATCACTTACATGCGTACTGATTCGACCCGTCTTTCAAGTGTCTTTACATCGGCAGCCCATAAACTTATCGAAGAAAGATACGGCAAAGAATATCTTGGCAGATATCGTGTCAAAAACGACGAGAATTCTCAAGATGCCCACGAAGCCATCCGTCCGACTTCACTTGACAATACGCCCGAAAAAGTCAAGGAATATCTTACAAACGATCAGTATAAACTCTATAAATTCATATATGAAAGAGCTTTGTCTTCTTTAATGGCTGATGCCAAAAATGAAGCTACGACTTATGAACTTGAAACAAACTCGCTTACCTATACGGCCAGCGGCAGTGTTTTAGTCTTTGACGGCTTTCTTAAAGTCTATAAGGATTATGATTCAGCCAAAGATACGATCTTACCTTCTTTAAGCGAAGGTGATAAGCTTAACAAAACATCTCTTGTCAAAGAGCAGCATTTCACCGAAGCACCGCTGCGCTACAGCGAAGCCCGTCTGATCAAAGCTTTGGAAGAGGAGGGCGTCGGCCGTCCTTCAACTTATGCCATGATCATCGATACGATCATCAAACGAGGCTATGTCGAACTTAAAAAGGCCAATGATAACTCCAAGACCAAGTTCTTTTTCCCGACAGAGCAGGGCATCTTGACCGATGATAAACTCAAGGAATACTTCTTGTCGGTCATCAATGTCAAATATACGGCCGAGATGGAAAAAGAACTGGATGAAATAGCCATCGGCAAAGAAGACAACATCGAAGCTTTAAAAGATTTCTATAAACGTTTTGAACCTTTATTGGATGCTGCCTACAGCAACATGGAAAAGGTCGAAGCTCAAAAGACCGGCGAGAAGTGTCCGCTTTGCGGCGGCGATCTGGTCTATCGCCAAAGCCGCTATGGCAAATTCATCTCCTGTTCCAACTATCCGGAATGTAAATATAAGGCCAGTCTAAACGACACTGTCAAAGAAGAACCGGTCAAGATCGGCCGGACTTGTCCTGAATGCGGCAGTGAACTTGTCAAGCGCAAATCAAGATACGGCAACTATTTTATCGGCTGTTCGAGTTATCCGAAATGTCATTACATCGAAAACATCGAAGGTGAAAAAAGACCGTTCAAAGCGAAAAGGAAAACCAAATGAAAAAAGAAGTAAAGATCATCGGAGCCGGTCTTGCCGGCTCTGAAGCAGCTTATCAGCTGGCCAAACGCCAGATCAAAGTCCATCTCTATGAACAAAAAGGCGTTAAACGCCACAGTGCTTTTCATACAGACGATTTTGCCGAACTGATCTGCTCGAATTCCTTAAGAAGCGACAATCTGGAAAATGCGGCCGGACTTTTAAAAGCCGAGATGGCTGCATTGGATTCTTTGATCATCAAAAGTGCCCGTTTGAATAAAGTTGAAGCCGGCTCATCACTGGCTGTTGACCGTCATGGTTTTTCTGAGTATATCACACAGACTTTAAAAAACGATCCTTATATCGAGATCCATAATGAAGAGGTTACTTCTATTGATCAGGCGACCCCGACGATCATCGCTGCCGGTCCTTTGTGTGAAGGAAAACTTTCCCAAGCCATCAAAGATCTAATCCACACCGATTACTTATATTTTTTTGATGCCATAGCTCCGATCATTGAAAAGGATTCGATCGATTTTTCTAAAGCTTATTATAAATCCCGCTATGATGAAGAGGGGGAAGGCGATTATATCAACTGTCCGATGAATAAAGAAGAGTTCTTTAATTTCTATAATGAACTTATAAACGCAAAAGTCATCGAAGTCAAAGATGTCGATAAAGAGATCTATTTTGAAGGCTGTATGCCTTTTGAAGTAATGGCTAAAAGGGGTATCAAGACTCTTCTTTTTGGACCGATGAAACCGGTTGGATTAGCTAAAGAGGGCATCAAGCCATATGCTGTCGTTCAGCTTAGAAAAGATAATGCCATTGATACGCTTTATAATATCGTCGGCTTTCAGACCCATTTGACTTATGGCGAACAAAAAAGGATCATTAAGATGATCCCGGGTTTAGAAAATGCCAATATCGTGCGTTATGGCGTTATGCATCGCAATACCTATATCAATTCCCCGAAAGTCTTAAATGCTTTCTATCAGATGAAAGAATATCCCAATTTATTCTTTGCCGGCCAGATCAGTGGCGTTGAAGGTTATATCGAAAGTGCCGCCAGCGGTCTTTATGCTGCACTCAATATGGCTCAATATCTAAATGATGACAAGATGAGAGCACTTGGCAAAGATACCATCATCGGATCGATGGCCGCTTATATCGCTAATGAGGCTTTAGATAAGCTAATACCGATGAATGCCAATTTCGGGATCTTTCAAACATCAGAAGCGATCAATAAGAAACAAAAACGCCAAGAGTATGTTAAAATATCATTAAGAAAGATCGAAGAATATAAGACGCAGCTTAATGGAAGAATTACTTTTTAATTTTATAAACTCTTTAAGATATTCAAACGGTTATTCTCAAAATACTGCTGAGAGTTATTTACGGGACATCAGCCGTTTTATTGTGTATTTAAAAGATAATGATATCGACAGTTTTGAAGATGTATCTAAGGATGATATGTATGATTATATTACGCTTTTAAGAAGCGGCAAGATCACAAAACGCAAACTCTCGGAAACCAGTTTTGCCCGCAACATGTCATCACTTAGATCTTTTTATCGTTATTTAAACAAGGTCGAAAATATCAAAAACAATCCTTTGACTTCCTTTAAGGGATCTAAGATCAGACGCAAACTGCCTGATGTCTTGACTTTTAGAGAAGTCGAAGAACTTTTGGCTTCCTTTGATCTTAAAGATGAAACTGAACTTCGTGATCGGCTGATCACTGAAACATTGTATGCCTGTGGCTTGCGTGTATCAGAACTTTGTGATCTTAAGACAAGCGATGTTTATCTAAACGAGATGTATCTAAGAGTCATCGGTAAAGGGAATAAGGAAAGGATCGTTCCGTTTTATGATTCTTTATGTGATCTTTACCGCTCTTATCTTAATGGCTATCGTTTAAAATATGCCAAAGATGATCATTTCTTCGTATCTAAAAGGGGTACTGGTCTATCAGAGCGCTATGTTCAAATGATGCTTGAAAAGGCTTCGCTGAAAGCAGGTCTAAGAGTAAAAGTTCACCCGCATACTTTAAGACATTCCTTTGCCACCCATCTTTTAGATAACGGCGCCGATCTCAGGATCGTTCAGGAACTTTTGGGACATGACAACTTGTCAACCACCCAGTTATATACTCATCTGACTTTAGACAGATTAAAAACTGTTGTCGATAAGGCGCATCCGCTAAGTGGGAGGTAAGCATGAAAGATACTACTTACATCATCGGACATAAGAACCCCGATACTGATTCCATAGCTTCAGCTATGGCTTATGAAGAATTTAAAAGACTGCAAAATGAAGATGTCAAAGCTTTCCGTCTTGGCACTTTAAGTGAAGAAACCAAGTTTGCCACCCGTTATTTTGATGTCGAAGCGCCAGAACTGATCAAAGATGCCAGAGCCCAGCTTTGGGACATCGACTTTGACAAGCCGGAGATCATCGATATCAAATCTTCATGCAACGATGCACTAAAGAGGATCATGAAGACCAAAACCAAGACACTTTTTGTCACTGACCGCTTCAAAGTCTTAAAAGGCATCATCAGCGTTGGCGATCTGGCAATGCTTAAACTCAATTCCAAAGCCAAAAAACGCCGTTTGCTCAAAACGACCAATTTAGCGATCTTAAAAAAAGATCTCAAGGCAAAAGTGCTTTTAAACAGCAGTGAATTAAAACTAAGCGGCGAGATCTTTGCCTATGATAAAGATAGGCAGGATACGCATCTTCTTAAAGGGTCGATCTGTATCCTTAATGATGAAATCGCTGCCATCAAAGATCTGATCGCTTTAAAACCAGCCTTAATCATTTTAACGCTGGGTGCAGTTCTTGAAGATGAAGCCTTAAAAACAGCCAAGAAAGCTAATGTCAATATCATCAGTTCTAAGTATGATGTCTTAAAGGTGGCCAGTCTACTAGAAGAAACCATTCCTGTCAGATCGATCATGACTAAGGATTTCGTCTGTTACAAGGAAAATGATTTTGTTGATGAAGTGGCCAGAAAAGTGGCCAATACCCGTTTTCGTTCCTATCCGATCTTAAATGACAAAGGACAGATCGTGGGGGCACTTTCCCGCTATCACCTGTTTAAATTCAGACCTAAACGCTTTATCTTAGTCGATCACTCTTCCAAGATCCAAAGTATCGACAACATCGACAAGGCCGAAGTCGTAGAGATCATCGACCATCATCATATCGGGGATATCGAAACCAAAAGACCGATCTTTTACCGCAATCAGAAGTGTGGTTCTACAGCCACGATCATCTATCAGATGTATAAAGAAAACGATTTTACCCCGTCTTTAAAAATTGCCGGCATGATGCTCAGTGCCATCATATCCGATACTTTATACTTTCATCTAGAAACAACGACAGAACTTGATTGCAAGTGTGCTTTGGAACTTGCTAAAATAGCCAAAGTCGATCTTGACGAATATGCCAGGATGCTTTTAGAAGCTTCAGTCAATCTTAAAAATGCCAATGCCAAAGAGCTGATCTTCTGCGATCTTAAGCGTTATACGCTTTCAGCCAAAAAGATCGCCGTATCGCAAACCAACTATGCCGATCTTGAAGATATCCAAAGCCGGATGGGTGAGTTTAAAGAGGCGTTGCAAAGCGAAGCCAAGAATAAAGACTATGATCTGATCATCATGATGTTCACCCATGTCAAGGGTGAAGGAACGATGTTTATGTACTATGGACCTTTGTCTTATGTCATGAATAAAGTGATCGCTACCGTCTTTGATAAGCACAGCGGCTATGATAAAGACATCGCTTCCCGCAAACAGCAGCTGATCCCTAAACTTTCTGATGTCTTAAATGAAGAATTTAATACTCTTTGACCTTGTATGTGCAAGATCCATTTGATATAATGGTCTAGGCATTTTAGATGCTAATACGCACACTATGAATTCATTGATCCGTGCCGAAAGGTTATCAATGTCAGAAGTAGTGGAGGATGAAACGGAAAGAGAGGAAATTAAATGACACAACTAGTTTCAATGCGCAAACTTTTAGAAAATGGTGTTCATTTCGGACATCAGACCAGAAGATGGGATCCTAAGTGCAAACCATTTATCTACACTGATAAAAACGGTATCTACATCATCAATCTGGAAAAGACTCAGGAAAAACTGCAGGTCGCTTACGACAAGATGAAAGAGATCGCTGAAAACGGCGGCAAGGTCTTATTTGTCGGAACCAAGAAACAGGCTCAGCAGATCATCTTAGATGAAGCATTACGTTCAGGAAGCTTCTACATCAACCAAAGATGGCTGGGTGGTACACTTACTAACTTCAAGACTATCCAGAAACGTATCAAACGTCTTTTAGAGATCGAAGAGATGGATGCTTCTGGCACGATCAATGTCTATCCTAAAAAAGAGATCGCTTTATTGCACAAAGAAGAAGAACGTTTAAACAACTTCTTAGGCGGTATCAAAGAAATGAAGAAATTGCCTGATGCCGTGGTAGTAGTCGATCCAAAGGAAGAACACAATGCGGTTGCTGAAGCTCGTAAATTAAATATTCCGGTTTTTGGTCTTTGTGACACGAATTGCGATCCGGCTTTAGTAGATTATCCGATCCCTTCAAATGATGATGCGATCAAAGCTATCAAGTTAATGATGTCTTTATTGGCTGATGCGATCGTTGAAACCAAGGGCGGTATCTTACAGGATGCTTTCCAGGAAGGTGAAGATGTTGAAGACATCACTATGGCCGATGTAATCGTCAATGTTGAAAAACATGCCGAAGAACAGGAAAAACGCAGAAGACAAAAGAATGAAGAACGCCGCAAGAATGCTCAAAGAAAGTTCAATTCTGAAAAGCGTTTTATCAATCGTCGTGAAAATCAACCAAAAGAAGAAACTAAAACAGAAACAACTGTTCAGGAAACAGTTGCAGAAACTAAAGAAGGAGAGTAAAAGATGGCAATTACAGCTGCTCAAGTAAAAGAATTAAGAGAAACTACCGGAGCCGGAATGATGGATTGCAAGAAAGCCCTCACTGAATGTGACGGCGATATGGCTAAGGCTGTTGACTGGCTTCGTGAAAAAGGTATTGCCAAGGCTGCTAAAAAGGAATCAAGAATTGCTGCTGAAGGTCTTTCTAAGGCTGTCGTAAACGGTAATCGTGCTTGTGTAGTCGAAATCAATACCGAAACAGACTTCGTAGCTAAAAACGAACAGTTTTTAAAACTTCTTGATACAACGGCTAACGTTATTTTAGAAAATGAACCAAAGGATGTTGCGGAAGCTTTAAATCTTAATGTTGACGGCAAGACTTTAAATGATCTCTTTATCGAAGCTATCTCAACGATCGGTGAAAAGATCACCTTAAGACGTTTCAATATTTTGACTAAAGGAGACAATGATACTTTCGGTGTTTATATGCACAACCATGGCGCTATCTCTACTGTCTTAGTCTTAAAAGATTCTAAAGATGAAGAAGTGGCTAAACACATGGCTATGCAGGTCGCTTCCATGGCTCCAAGCTATGTATCAAGAGATGAAATGCCTAAAGAAGTCGTTGAACATGAAAGAAACATTCAGACTGAGATCGTTAAAAACGATGAGTCTTTAAGTTCTAAACCGGAAAAAGTATTAGCCGGCATCATTGAAGGCCGTGTTTCCAAGACTTTACAGGAAATGTGCTTAAATGATCAGGTCTATTTCTTAGACAGCTCTAAGAAGTGCGGTCAGTATCTTAAAGAAAACAATACCAGTGTTTCTGAATTCGTTCGTTACTTGGTCGGTGAAGGTCTTGAAAAACGTGAAGAAAACTTCGCTGACGAAGTTGCTAAACAGATCGGTTAATAAAGGACAATTTTTGTCCTTTTTTATTAAGGAGTAACGGAGATGTATAAAAGCGTATTATTGAAACTGAGCGGTGAAGCTTTAGGCAGTGAGAAAGAAGTATTCGATATCGACACCTTAAACAGTCTGGCCGCTACTATCAAAGAACTGGTTTCTTTAAAGATCCGTTTGGGTGTCGTTGTCGGCGGGGGCAATTTCGTTAGAGGCAGAACCCTGCAGAATGTCGGATTCGATAGAGTCAAAGCTGATTACATGGGCATGATGGGTACGATCATGAATGCCATAGCCTTAGAAACCACTCTTAATAATCATGGCATCAAAGCTAAAGCTTTAAGTGCTTTAGATCTTGAAATCGTCGAGAAATATGAAGTTGAAAGATCCCGTCATTATCTTGATGAAGGCTATGTCGTGATCTTTGCCGGCGGAGTGGGCAGTCCTTATTTTTCAACTGATACCTGTGCGGCTTTAAGAGCTTCTGAAAATAAACTGGAAGTTATCCTGTTAGCTAAAAACGGTGTCGATGGCGTTTATGATGATGACCCATCATTAAATCCTGCTGCCAAACGCTATGATGAACTGACTTATGATACGATCTTGGAAAAAGGCCTCAAAGTCATCGATTCAACGGCTGCCAGCATGTGCAAAGACAATCATATCGAATCTTTGGTCTTCGATATGAAAAAAGAGGGCAATATCAAAAAAGCCGTCTTGAAAGAAAACATCGGCACGGTCATTAAAATATAATCAAAAACTAAAGGCATCAGACGGTGCCTTTTTATTTAAGGGATAAGTAATTTGATAAAACTTAAGTTTGAATTATTATTCAAATTTGCTAGTCAGTTTTATGGTCTTCTGTTATATAATTATCTATATAAAGGAGATTATTATGGAAGAATTATTAGTTAATTGTGAAGATAAGATGGCTAAAGCCTGCGAGCAGTTTGCCAAACATTTGAATACAGTCAGGACCGGCAGAGCCAATCCGATGCTTTTGGATGGTGTGGAAGTCGATTATTACGGAGCGATGACACCTATCAATCAGATCGCTTCTATCTCAGTTGTTGAGGGCAGAACGCTTGTCATCAAGCCTTATGATATGAATTCTTTAAAAGATATCGAAAAAGCTATCAACAAGTCTGATCTGGGCTTGCCGCCGCAAAATGACGGTTCTTTGATCAGAGTCAGTGTACCGCAGCTTACTGAAGAAACCCGTAAAGGTTATTGCAAGGAGGTATCCAAGTTCGCTGAAGAAGCTAAAGTCAATATCCGCAATATCCGTCGTGATTACAATGACACTTTAAAGAAAGACAAGACGATCCCGGAAGATACTCAAAAGAATCTGCTTGAAGAAGTTCAGAAATTGACAGAAAAATATAATAAGAAGATCGATGAGATCGCCGATAAAAAAGAAAAAGAGATAATGACCATTTAGTATGAATAAGATTCCAGAGCATATAGCTATAATAATGGATGGTAATGGCCGCTGGGCCAAAGCCTTAGGCAAGATCAGAACACAGGGCCATTATCAGGGTGTTAAAAATGTCAGAAACATTGCCATATATGCCAATGAGTTAGGAGTTAAATGCCTAACTCTTTATGCGTTTTCGACGGAAAACTGGAAACGGCCTTTAGAAGAGGTCAACTATCTGATGGCTTTGCCGAAGTTTTTCTTTGATTCATATATCAAGGAACTCATGGCTAAAAACATTAAAGTAATGATGATCGGAGAGATGGATTCACTTCCTAAAGAGGCGAAAGCCATCTTTGCAAGAGCCATCGATATGACTAAGGATAATACCGGCATGATCTTGAACTTCGCTTTGAATTACGGTTCTCATCAGGAGATTCTAAGAGCGGCTAAAAATTTCGCTTTAGATGTTTTGAATGATAAGAGTGTTTTAGATATTGACGAAGATGCTTTCAGCCAGTATCTATATACAAAAGATCTGCCCGTGATCGATCTTTTGATCAGGACAGGCGGGGAAGTGCGTCTTTCCAATTTCTTGCTATATCAACTGGCTTACAGTGAACTGGTATTTATTGATACATTGTGGCCGGATTTTGATAACGAGGCTTTTGATGAGTGTTTGAAGATCTATTATCAGCGTGATCGGCGCTTTGGAGGTTTGAATGAAAAAGAGAATTATTAGTGCTGTCGTTTTGCTTGTTATCTGCGCTCCTCCATTACTTATGGGCGGTCTTCTTTTAAAGATCTTATGCGCACTTGTGGCAGCCAGCGTCTGTTATGAGTTCTCTAAGATCAGACATAAACGCTTTAATGCTGTCTTGTATATTTCGATGCTGGTATTCGTTTTATTGTTCAATGCCTTGCCGCATCGCAAAGTAGGACTTTTGATCTTATATCTGATCTGTCTTTTCTTTCTGGCGATCATTTCTGAAGAGATCTCGCTTGATGATATTTCTTCGGTATTCATGATGGCTACTATCGTTGCTTATGCAGTAAATGCACTTTTGGATATTTATCATATCGGCAACGGTTATATGATCATGCTTTATATTCTGATCGCTTCTTTCGGTTGTGATATTGCCGCATTATTTGTCGGCATGGCCTTTGGCAAACACAAGCTTAATGAAAGAGTATCGCCTAAAAAGACCTGGGAAGGGGCTATCGGCGGCTGGTTTTTCGGTTGTGTTCTCTCTTTTGGTTTTGCCTATGCCTTTTTGATAAACGGTAGCGAACATCTTTTGTTTTATGTTTTTGCTTCTTTGACTTTACCGATCGTTGCCCAGATCGGCGATCTTTCTTTCAGTCTGATCAAAAGGAATTACGGTGCTAAAGATTTCGGTTCTCTGATCCCCGGACACGGCGGTGTCTTAGATCGGGTCGATTCCTTGTTGTTTTGTCTTATCTACTTTGCAGCGATGGTCGTGGTACTGATATGAGAAAAGTCGTTTTATTAGGAGCCAGCGGTTCGATCGGCAAGCAAACGATCGAGATCATAAATGAACATTTGGATGAAATAGTCATTGAAGCCGTCAGCGTTGGAAACAATATCGAATATCTAAGTGAGCTTTTAAAAACTTACCCCATCAAAAGAGCTTATTCGATCACTAAAGATGAAAAGCTTGCCGCTGAATTTAAAGATATAGAATTCTTTGCGGGTGAAGATGGACTATGTGAGATGCTTGAAGGTTTGAAGTATGATCTTTTGATCAATGCTTTGGTTGGTTTTGTCGGTTTAAGACCGACGCTAAAAGCTATTGAAGATGGCGTCGATGTCGCTTTAGCCAATAAGGAAACGCTGGTAGCCTCTGGCGATATCGTGATGAAGAAAGCTAAAGAGAATGATGTTAAGATCATTCCGATCGATTCCGAACATTCCGCTATCTTTCAAGCTTTACAAGGGTCAAAAAGGGAAGATGTCAAAAGTCTGATCGTAACGGGTTCCGGCGGCGCTTTCCGTGATCTGCCTTTAGAAGCTTTAAAAAACGTCAGCAAAAAAGATGCTTTAAAACATCCGGTCTGGGATATGGGGGCCAAGATAACGATCGATTCGGCAACAATGATGAATAAAGGTTATGAGGTCATTGAAGCCCATCATCTTTTTGATATGCCTTATGAGAAGATCGATGTGATCATTCACTACGAAAGTATCGTCCACTCGGCTGTAGAATATGCCGACGGTTCGATCATCGCTCAACTAAGCAATCCTGATATGCGTTTGCCTATTGAGTATGCTTTATTTTATCCCCGCCATTTAAAAAGGAACAGCTACTCTCATCTCGATCTTGCCAAGCTGCAAAAGCTGAGTTTTAAAGAAGTTAACTATGACCGCTATAAACTCATCAAAGCAGCTATCTTGGCCGGGAAGATGGGCGGCAATATGGGGGCAGTCTTAAATGGCGCCAATGATACGGCGGTTGCCTTGTTTCTTAAAGACAAAATTCATTTTTTAGATATTGAAAAAGTCGTCATCAAGGCTTTAAGTGCGGCTAAATATATCAAAGAGCCGACTCTTGATGAGATCTTCGCAAGCAATATCTGGGCGCAAAACTATGTAAAAAATTATTTTAATGCGTTATAATCTAAATAGTTTAACGATGTTATGACTAAAATTTTAGATAAGATCCATGATCCTAAAGATATTCGTGCATTATCTTTAGATGATAAGAAAACCCTTTGTAAAGAAATAAGAGAAGAACTGATAACCACCGTTTCCAAGACCGGTGGTCATTTGGCATCTAATTTAGGAGTCGTAGAGTTGACGGTGGCTATCCACAGTGTCTTTAATACGCCGGAAGATAAAGTCGTCTTTGATGTCGGCCATCAGACTTATGTTCATAAGATGCTGACCGGCAGGCGTGATCGTCTGGCTACTTTGCGTAAAATGGATGGCTTGTCAGGTTTTCCGAAACGCTCAGAGTCGATCTATGATACTTTTGAAACCGGTCATAGCGGCACTTCTATATCGGCTGCTTTGGGCATGGCTAGAGCCAGAGATATTAAGGGTGACTCTTATCGGGTGATCGCTGTGATCGGGGATGGCGCTATGACAAGCGGTATGGCTCTAGAGGCTTTGAACGATGCCGGCGCTTCGGCTACTGATCTCATCGTTATTTTAAATGACAATGAAATGAGCATCGATCCCAATACCGGCGGCTTGAATCAGATCTTATCCAAAATGCGTACTAAACCTTTTTATCGCAATTCCAATAAGAATATCCGCTCCTTGACGCTTAAAATACCTTTTATCGGCAAAAAGATCGTTTCTTCTATCAGAAGATTAAAACATGGCATCAAACAGCTCATCATTCCCAATATGTTTTTTGAAGATATCGGTTTTAAATACCTGGGTGTCGTTGATGCCAACGATTATGAAAAGATCGAAGCGATGCTGTACCGCTCTAAAGATCTTAAAGGACCGATCTTAGTCCATGCCAAGACGATCAAGGGCAAAGGTTATAAACCAGCTGAAAATAATCCTGATCTTTTTCATGGTGTTGGACCGTTTGATATCAAAAGCGGCAAGCCTTTAAAAGAACCTGCTAAGGATTACTCCGAAGTCTTTGGTCAGACTTTGGTAAAGTTAGCCCATAAGAATCCTAAGATTGCCGCTATAACAGCTGCAATGGCTTCGGGAACCGGTCTTTTGGAATTCAAGAAGGAATTCCCTGATCGTTTCTTTGATGTCGAGATCGCTGAACAGCACGCCTTGACTTTGGCAGCCGGCATGGCCGCTAACGGCATCGTGCCGGTCATTTCCATCTATTCATCCTTCTTTCAAAGAGCCTATGATCAACTGATCCATGATGTCTGTATGCAAAATCTGCATGTCGTGATGTGCCTTGACCGCTCGGGCATCGTCGGCTCGGATGGAGAAACCCACCAGGGTATTTTTGATCTGGCTTTTTTAAGACCAGTACCCAATCTTAAGATCTTAGCTCCTAAAGATTTTAAGGAACTGGAAGCCATGCTGGAATATGCTGTTTCTTATTATGATGCCCCGATCATTATCCGCTATCCAAGGGGCAGCGAAGCAAAAGATTACTTCAAAGATGATCATGAGTACTATCTTAAATTACTTTTAGAAAATAAAGCTGAAACGATAAAAAAAGGCACTGATTTTACCATTGTTTCGATCGGCAAGATGGCTCATAATGCTTTAGAAGCGATCAGATTATTAAATAAAGAAGGTTTGAATGGCACTCTTATCAATGTGATGGCTCTTAAACCCTTGGATCTAAGCACGATCATCAAAGAATCTTCTTTAAGCAAGAAGCTCATCACGATCGAAGACGGTGTGATCGAGGGTGGCTTATACAGCGAACTTTTAGACAGACTCAATGATGAAGGTTTAAACGATTATCAGATCTTAGGTCTGGCTTATCCGGATGATTTTATCAAACAGGGTACGATCGATGAGATCGAAGCTAAATATCAGCTTGATCCTAAGGGGATCGCTGCTAAAATTAAAGAAACTTTCTTTAAAGACATGATATAATCTTTCTATGAGATTTAAAATCAAATGTCCTTACTGTAATGAAGAGTTAAATATAGAAGAGAATATCTGGGGCCTTTGGAACATAGACGGATCAAAACATACTTGTCCTAAATGTCATGCCCGTTTATATCGTCATTATAGCTTTACCTATTTCATCTATTATACTGTATTGCTCCTGGCAGTTCTTTTTGGCTTATATTTTATCAGCCTGTTTCTAGAATTGCCTTTTTATCTGTGGTTATGTATCAGTATCATATTTGCCTTAGGGGGCTATCTTTTATTGAACCGTTATTTTAATAGAAGTTTTTATGATCTTGGGATCATCGGTTTTCGCTATAAAGACATTGAAACTAACTGCACGCAAGGAGGAGATAAGATGCCATCATTTATCTATAATATACCAACCAAAGTTTATTTCGGCAAAGATCAGCTGGCTGGTTTGCCTAGAGAATTAGCTGTCTTTGGCAAAAGAGTCCTGCTTTGTTACGGCAAGGGATCAATCAAACGAAATGGTCTTTATGAAAGGATCACTATGCTTTTAGCCAATAACGGTTTTGAATATCGGGAATTAAGCGATATCGATCCTAATCCCAAAGTCGATTCGGTAAGGGAAGGGGCTTTGATCGCCGAAGAGTTTAAAGCCGATGTCGTTTTAGCAGTGGGTGGCGGCAGTGTTATTGATTGTGCTAAATTTGTTGCAGCTGCCACTTATTATGAAGGAGATGCCTGGGATCTTTCACTTGGCAAAGTAAAGGTTGAAAAGGCCTTGCCTATCGTTACTATCTTGACTTTAGCGGCAACGGGTTCAGAGATGAATGCGACTGGTGTCATCTCTAATCCGGCTACTTTTGAAAAACTGGGCGCCGCTTATGAAGTCTTATATCCCAAGGTATCATTTTTAGATCCGACGCTTACCTACAGCGTCAGTCCTTTTCAAACCGCTTGCGGCAGTGCTGATATTTTCTTTCATGTCTTAGAGGTCTATTTCAATCCTTCAGAAAGCATGTTTCTTTTAGATAGCTTTATGGAAGGGATCATGAAGACAGTCCTTAAATATGCCAAGATCGCTTTTAATAAAGGCGATGACTATGAAGCCAGAGCTAACTTGATGTGGGCTTCAAGCTGGGCCATCAATGGTCTTATCAAAGAATATCAGACCCATAAATGGTCAGCTCATTCCATGGAACATCCTCTATCAGCCTATTACGATATAGCCCATGGTCTGGGTTTAGCGATCATCGTTCCTAAGTGGCTGCGCTATGCTTTAAATGACGATAACATTGATCGCTATGTCAAGTTTGGCGTGAATGTCTTTAATATTGATCCTGCACTTGATAAAAAGATGATCGCTTTAAAAGCTATCGAGTGTCTGGAAGAATTCTTATATGTCGATCTTAAACTTCCAGCAAGTTTAAAAGAATGTGATATCGATGATACTTACTTTGTGGATATGGCTTATCGGGCCTGCAAAGGCGATAAGATCAACGGTTTTATTACGCTTAATATCGATGATGTGATCGAGATCTATAAGATGTGTCTATAATATGTATCTTCTTGAATTATATGTTACCAGTGCATCACTCAATATAAATCATCCCTTTACTTATTACAGCGATGAAGAAGTAAAACCTTTTTGCCGTGTCAAGATCAGTTTTAATCATCGTTTGACTTCCGGCTTTATCTATCGGGTGACAAAGACTCAAAAGTCTTTAAAAGAGCTGGAAAAGGACTTGGGTTTTAAAGTGCTAAAGATCAAAGAGATCATCGATCAAGAACCGATCATGTCAATGGAACTCTTTTCTTTGGCCAAATGGTTATCTAAGGTCACAGTATCGCCGCTCATAGCTGCTTTGAATGTCATGCTTCCTAAATCCTTAAAGACCGCTTCGACATTATATCAGCCCAAAAAGATCAAGAAAGTAAAAAAAGTTTCAAAAGATACTGCTCTTCTCACTTCTAAACAAAAACTTCTCTTTGATAGTATTCAGGATGGCGAACTTTTAAGCGAGCTGAACAAACGTACGACGATCCATAAGACTTTGCTGAATAAAGGCTATTTAGAGATCTATGAAGAAGAATATCGCTCAGAAGATAAAGTTTATTATAAAGCCGGCTTTAAAGAACTGACCGAAGATCAAAACAAAGTCTATCAAGCGATCTTGGCTTCAGAAAAGATCGTCAATTTACTCTTTGGGGTGACCGGCAGCGGCAAGACGGAGGTATATCTGCATCTGGCCCGCCATTACTTGAACCTTGGCAAACAGGTTTTGATCTTAGTTCCTGAGATCGCTCTTACCCCTCAGATGATCAAAAGAGTCAAAGAACGCTTTGATAATGTAGCCATCTATCATTCTTATCTGAGCGATAAAAAAAGACATGAAGAGTATTTTAAAGTCCTTCATGGTGAAGTCAAGATCGTTGTCGGCACAAGATCAAGCATCTTCTTGCCGTTTAATGATTTAGGACTTATCATCGTCGATGAAGAACACGATCATTCCTATAAACAGGATAATGTGCCCTGTTACAGTGCCAAGATGGTCGCCTTTAAAAGAGCCAAAGACTTTAAGGCCAAGGTTTTGTTAGCGAGTGCTACACCTTCGCTTGAAGTTTATAATCATGCTTTAAAGGGTGATTATGGTCTGTTTAAGCTCTCCAAAAGGATCAATGAAAAAATGCCAAAGATCAAGATCGTCGATCTGAATAAAGAAGTCAAAAAAGGACATAGTGCTATTATTTCTGAACCTTTAAAAGAAGCACTTTCAGATGTCTTGGCTAAAGGAAAACAGGCGATCATCCTCATCAACCGCAAAGGCTATGCTCCGATCGTTCGCTGCAGTGAATGCAATGAAGTCTTGACTTGCAGGGATTGTGATGTTTCTTTAAGTTATCACAATGATACGAATACTTTAAAGTGCAATGTCTGCGGCCGGGTTTATCCGATGCCTTATGAATGTCCGAAATGTCATGAACATTCTTTGGTTAAATACGGCTTTGGCACAAAAAAGGTCGTTGAAGTTTTGAGCGAACTGTTTAAAGAGGCTAAGATCGGCCGTCTTGATGCCGATAATACCTCTAAGAAAGATGCTCATGAGATGATCTTAGAGAAGTTTGCCAGACATGAATATGATATTTTAGTCGGCACGCAGATGCTTGCCAAAGGGCTTGACTTTGAAGATGTCATCTTGGTGGGCATATTAAATGCCGATGCCGGACTGATGCATGAAGATTTTAATTCCAGCGAAGTCACTTTCGATCTTTTAGAGCAGGCTTCTGGCCGCAGCGGCCGTTCCAACTGCGAAGGGGAAGTGATTATTCAGGCTTTCAATCCCGATCACTACGTCTTAAAAGCAGTCAGTGAAAGCAGCTATGAAAGCTTTTATAAGACGGAGATCGCATATCGCAAAAAGGCGAAGTATCCGCCTTTCAGTCATCTTATCGCTCTTTATTTGAGCGATGAAAATGAAAAAAGATTAAACAAAGCTTCTTTTATCCTTTATAATCTTATTTTAAAGACCGGACTTAAATGTTATGAACCATACACTTTAAAAAGACTTAACCGCCGTCATCGTCTTCGCATCCTGATCAAAGAAGACGATCTTGTCAAAGCCATCAATGTGGTCAATGGCGTTGTCAGTAAATATCTGACTTATAATCTTGCAACAAGTCTTAAAGTAGATATTGACCCTTTATATTTGGAGTAGTTTATGCAGCGTGAAACAGCTTATCAGATCTTAAAAGACGTTATGATCAATAACGATTATGCCAATCTTTCTTTAAGAAAGACCCTAAAAGATGTACCTTTGATCAAAAGGGCTTTTATCACTGAACTGGTATATGGTGTCTTGCGCAACTTTGATCTATTGCTTTATCAGTTTACTTCTTTGATCAAAGATAATACCCAGCTTAAGATCAAGCTGATCTTAGCGATGGCAGCTTATGAAAAATACTTCCTCAATCAAGACCCTTATGTCTATGTCAACGAATATGTCAAACTGGCCCATAAAAATACCAAAGGCTTTATCAATGCCACTCTTCGGAGATTGAATGCGCAAATGCTTTATGCGAAAGATGAGTATATCAATCATTCTTTGCCCAAGTGGCTTTATGAACTGTTGAGAAAACAGTACTCAAAGGATGATCTTGACTATTTTATGACTAACCTTAATAAGGAACCTAAGGTTTTCTATCGTCTTAATCCTCATAAGAAACTTGCAAATCCAAATGATCTTTCGATCACGATGCTTGATGAAAGGATGTTCATCGCCAAAGACAACCTCGTCAACACCAGGGAATTTAAAGACGGTTACTTCTATGTGCAGGACTATAACAGTTCATTCATCACTGATTATTTAGACTTAAGAGCTGATGACAGCTTTTTGGATCTTTGCAGTGCTCCCGGTTCTAAGCTTTTCAATGCCTTAGAGATCGTCAGTAAGGCTTATGCCAATGATCTTTATGAACACCGCTTAAAACTTATCAAAGACAAAGCTCAATGTTTAAAAGTAGATGATAAGATCACCTATCTTAATCTTGATGCTTCGACTATCGATGATCGATACATCGAATGTTTTAACAAGATCCTTTTAGATGCTCCCTGTTCAGGACTTGGCGTTTTAAAAAGAAAACCGGATCTTAAATATCATTTAAAACCGACCGATTTAGATGATCTTATCGTCTTACAAAAGAAGATCTTGAAGACTGCTTATGCTTATTTGAAAAAGGGCGGTACTTTGGTATATTCGACCTGCACTTTAAATACTAAAGAGAATGATCGCCAGATCAAAGATTTCATCTTGTCGCATGAAGATATGAAACTGCTTGATGATACGATCATCAGAAAACGTGATGACAGCGATTATTTTTATGTGGCAAAACTTGTTAAAAAGGGGTAATATGGCTATAATAACGAATATGAATAAGATATATGACTATGATCTGAATGATCTGATAAATTATGTTAATTCTATCGGCCTTAAGGATTTTAAAGCCCGTCAGATCTATAACTGGCTTTATAAAAAAAGAGTTGCAGATTTCACTCTGATGAGTGATCTCAGTAAAGACCTTATTAAAAGACTTAAAGAGGAATTTGTGATCGATATCTTGAGCCTTGTTGATAAAGAGGTATCAAGCGACGGGACGATCAAGTTTCTTTTTAGACTGCTCGATGGCTCGCTTATTGAAAGTGTGATGATGGTCTTTGACTATGGTTATTCAGCCTGTATCTCGACTCAGGTCGGCTGCAATATGGGCTGTACTTTCTGTGCCAGCGGTCTTTTGAAAAAACAAAGAGATCTGACTTCTGGCGAGATCGTGGCTCAAGTCGTCTATATCCAGCGTTTCTTGGATGAAACGGGTAAACGTTTAGGCAATATCGTCGTCATGGGAACGGGCGAACCTTTTGACAACTATGATAATGTCATGAAAGCTTTAAAGATCATCAATGATCCCCACGCCCTTGAGATCGGCGCCAGACATATCTCCATATCTACTTGCGGCATCGTACCGATGATCAAAAGATTTGCCGATGAGAAAGTCCAATATAATCTGGCCATCTCTTTACATGCCTCTAATGATCGTTTGCGTACTTCTTTGATGCCCATAAATAAAGCCTATCCTTTAAAGGAACTATTGGAGGCTTTAAAGTATTATTGTGTCGACAACAATCGCCGTTTAACTTTTGAATATCTGCTTTTAAAAGACATCAACGATCAAAAGGAAAATGCCGATGAATTAAAAGAACTGCTGCATGGTCTTAATGCCTATATCAATCTGATCCCTTATAACGAAGTAAAGGAACATGATTATGAAACCAGCAGTGATAAAAGAGCTTTGGAGTTTTATGATATGCTTAAAAAAAGAGGTATCGCCGTTACTTTAAGACATCGTAAAGGCGATGATATTTCAGCAGCCTGCGGGCAATTAAGGGCTAACCACATTTTAGGTGATAAAGATGAAAATATGTAGCTTATCTAATATCGGACTGATCCGCAGCAAGAATCAGGATAACTATCTTACCGTCTATAATAAAAACGGTGATCTTTTGGCTTTGGTCTGCGATGGTATCGGCGGCAACAAGGCTGGGGAAGTCGCTTCTTTTGAGATCGTCAGATACTTTGAAAAGCTCTTTAAAAACAATCATGGTTTTAAAGATGATGAAGAGATCATCACTTATCTTAAATATCATGTCAAAGTGGCTTCCAACCATGTACATGATCTGTCTTTAAAAAATGAAGATTATGAAGGCATGGGTACGACGATTACCGGTATCCTCATCTCATCTTTGGGCAACTTTGTGATCAATGCCGGTGATTCCCGGGTTTATGGTCTTTACAATCATGAACTGGTCCATTTGACTAAAGATCATACCTTAGTCAATGAACTCATCGATCGCAAGATGATCACAAAAGAAGAAGCTTTAAGCCATCCTAAACGGCATTATCTGACAAAATTCTTAGGTGTTTATGATGGTTTAGGGGCAGATGTCTATAAAGTGATGAACCGTTATACTTCCTATCTAATCTGCTCAGATGGCTTGCATGGCTATGTCGGAGAAGATGATCTTTTAAAGGTTCTTGATGACAGTGAACTAAAGATCGCTTATAAAGGCTCGACACTCATGGAAATGGCACTTAAAGCCGGCGGTTATGACAATATCACACTGATCATTATCGATGTCAGGGAGGAAGAAGATGAATAATCTGATCTCCAACCGTTATCTGATAACCAAACATATCGGCAAGGGCGGCATGGCTGATGTTTATTTAGCGATCGATACGATCTTGAAAAGGGAAGTCGCTATTAAGATCTTAAAAGATGATCTTTCGCAAGACAAGATCTCTTTAGAGCGTTTTTCAAGAGAAGCCAATGCCTCCACCTGTCTTTCTCATCCCAATATCGTCGATGTTTATGATGTCGGCGATGACGGCGATCGTCATTACATCGTCATGGAATATATCAAAGGCCAGACTTTAAAACAATTCATTCAAAAAAGAGGGCCGATCTATTATCCGGAAGCGATCTTTATCATGAAACAGCTTTGTGCAGCGATCATGGAAGCTCATCGCAACGGCATCATCCATCGTGATATCAAATCCCAAAACGTTCTCATCAAAGATGACGGCACTGCCAAAGTAGTGGATTTCGGCATCGCTTTAGCTGCCAATGCCAAAGAGATTACCGCTGAAGATTCGATCCTTGGTTCTGTCCATTACATGGCCCCAGAACATGCCAAAGGCGAAACGGCCAATATGCAAAGCGACATCTATTCTTTAGGCATCGTCTTTTTTGAACTGCTCAGCGGCGAAGTCCCTTTCAAAGGGGAGAATGCCGTACAGGTCGTCTATAACAGTTCCAATAATCCTTTGCCTGATGTCCGTCTTTATGATAAACGCATCCCCCAATCTGTCGTCAATATCACCAAAAAAGCGACAGCTAAAAACCGCCATAACCGCTATGCCAATGTGGCAGAGATGCTTAAAGATCTGAATGAATGTCTTTTGGACAAACACCTTGATGATAAACCGCTGGTCTTTAATTACAGCGAAGACATTACCAAGCCTAAAGAAGCCAAAAAAGAAATCAAAAGATCCCGGCCTAAGAGTTTTTATTATAAATTGGCAGCGATCGCAGGCGGCGTTTTGATCGTGCTGATTTTGGGAGCATATCTTATAAACAGTATTTTAAATCGGCCGGTTTATGTAAATATGCCTGACATCAGGGGCTATTCGATCGTTGATGCCTCCAAGATACTTGAAGAGTATGGCTTGAGCATTGATCTTACTCACATTGAAAGAGAGATGTCTGATGTCTATGATGCCGGCGAGATCATGCGGATCGAACCGGAAGTTAATACTGAGGTTGAAAAGGGCACGATCGTCAAAGTCGTCGTATCAGATGGTCTTTATGCTATCATGAAAGATTATGTCGGTCAAAATGTTGAAGAAGCCAGAGAAGAACTTTTGAATACCTATCCTTTAATTAAAGTCGAACTTATTGAAGTGGACAGCGATCTGCCATCAGGCACGATCATCACGCAAGAAGGCATTGAACCCAATGCCAAGTTTGATCCTAAACGTGATCAAAAGATTACTTTTACATACAGCCGTTATACTTCGATCATCATCCCATACGGCATCATCGGCAGCAGTATCGATACAGCTGAATCGATCTTAAAAGCTTCCGATATTCCTTATGAACTGATTCCTTTGGATACCAGCACTTTAAGTGATGAGGAAAAAGCCTCCTTAGTACCAAACACTATCTACAGCATTGATCCCAAAGAAGGCAGCAGTATTACGGTATCTGATGGTCTAAAAGTCGTTTTGACTTATGTTGAAGGGGAAAGCATCAGCAATGAATGAAGCCCGCATCATCAGTATCATCTCTTCTAAATATGTGATTGAAGACGACCATAAAAAACGCTATGATGCGATCTTGGCCGGCAAGATGCGTTTATCATATAAACCTTTGGTAAATGATCGGGTCTATTTTGCCAAGATCGACAATCAATTTGTCATTCAAAAGATCATCGCCAGAAAGAACTATCTGATAAGACCAAGTTTAGCCAATATCGATCAGGCTTTGATCGTCATGTCTTTAAAAGAACCGGATTTTTCCTTTGAATTAGTCAACCGTTTGACCATGCTTATTGAATATGCTTCAATAAAACCTCTCATCCTTATCACCAAGATTGATCTTGGCGATAAGAGTAAAGCTTATCAGATCGTTGATTATTATAAGTTATTGGGCTATGAGTGTTATCTGCTTGAGGATCTATGCATCATGGAAGAAGTCCTCAAAGATAAAGTATCTGTCTTATGCGGACAAAGCGGGGTAGGCAAAACTTCGCTTTTAAATAAACTTATTCCCACGCTTGAATTAAAGACCGACAGTATCTCGAAAGCCTTAAACAGAGGCAAGCATACTACAAGACATACTGAATTATATGAAGTCTTTGGCGGATATGTGGCTGATACCCCGGGTTTTTCCAGCTTAGACATCTCGCATATCGATAAAGAATTGCTCGCTTTAAAACTGACCCCGTTCAAGCCTTATATAAACGGCTGCCGTTTTTTAGACTGCCGTCACTTGAAAGAACCTGATTGTGCTGTTAAAAATGCGGTTTTAGAAGCGAAAATACCTGAATCGTTCTATAATGTATATGTAGATATTATGAAGATGCTAAGTGATGGCAATTTTAAAGCGAATCGTCATCGAACATTGAAATAGGAGGTTTGAATATGTTGATCTGTCCGTCCGTCTTAGCTTGTGATTTCACTGATTTAAAATATCAGGTCGAAGAGATAACCAAATATGCCGATTGGCTGCATTATGATGTCATGGATGGCCACTTTGTACCAAACATCTCTTTTGGTCCTGCGATCTTAAAGGATATTAAAAAGATATCGGATCTTTTTATGGATGTGCATTTGATGGTCAGCGATCCTGAATATTATGCCAAAGTCTTTTATGATGCAGGAGCCGATCTTATCACTTTCCATTTAGAAGCATTAAAAGGGGAAGATGAAGCTCTCAATCTGATCCGCAAAATCCAATTGATGGGTATCAAGGCCGGTATCAGCATCAGACCTAAGACTGATGTCAGACTGCTTGACAACATCTTAAAAGAAGTCGATCTCGTTTTAGTCATGAGTGTTGAGCCGGGATTTGGCGGTCAGAGCTTTATTGAAAGCAGCTTAGATAAACTGGATTATTTAAGCAATTATAAAAAAGACTATGGTCTATCCTATATCATTGAGATCGATGGCGGCGTATCGGATAAGAATGCCAAAGCGATCATTGAGCATGGCGGGGAAGCCTTGGTTGCCGGCAGCTATGTCTTTAAAGGCAATATCAAAGAAAATATCGAAAGACTAAGAAATATTTAAGATCGAAAAGATGGGCGTCATATAAACCCCGTCTTTTTTATAATGCTTGGACATTGTGTGCTTCAATAATAAAATCAGTCAATTATGGATATAAGTTTTTAATAAAAAATATGCCCGCTAAGGCATATTTATAAGGCAAAATATTAGGCTTTATTAGCTTGTGCTTTTAAAGTCTTTAAGGCACGGGCTGAAATGCGCACCTTTTTAGGTTTACCATCGACCATTAATGTAACTTTTTGTAGGTTTACATTCCATTTACGGCGTGTAGCACGAAGTGAATGTGAACGGTTGTTTCCTGATAAGGCTTTTTTACCTGTAATCTCGCAAACTCTTGACATACCGTAAGACCCCCTTTCTTCTATGTCATAATTTCGCTTATTTAATTTATCATAGAACTACTTAAAATGCAATAAACTTTTAAAATACTTTTAAATAATAGTTGCATTTATGGTAGAATAATTTATGTAATTAGGAGTTAAAATGGCAAAAGAGATATATGGAGCTTTAGAAATTGCCGATCGTGAGATTCGACTGATCATAGGGGAGTATTTTAATACCCGTTTTAATATCATTCGAGTTGAAAGAGAAAATTGTCGAGGCATTTCTGATTTTGTAATAACCAACAAGGATGCAGTTAAAGAAACTGTCAAGTCACTTGTAGATAAAGCCGCTAAAGTGATCGGCGCTGATATAGAAAGACTTATCCTGCTTCTGCCTTCAGTCAATTTTAAACGTTATCCTTTGAAGGTAGCTGTCAAAACACAAAGCGGCATCATCAATAAAAATGATGTCGAGAATGCCATCAGCAAGGCGATGCATACCAATATTGACCGCAATATCCTGATCATTAATGCAGTCTGTGTCAAATATACCTGCAATGGCATCACTTATCGCAGGATACCGGAAAGAGAAGTAGCTGATGAACTGATCGTCGATATAGATTTGCTTTGTGCTGATAAGTCGATCGGTTTTGATTATGTATCAATACTTGAAGAATTGAATATTGAAGTTTTAGATATATCATTAGATATGTATGCTATCTGCAAGGAGGCAGCTCTTTTTGAGCAGACTGTCAATCAAAATATCATCTTGCTCAAGATCGATTATGATACGACTTCTTTAGCTTTAGTATCTAAAGGCAAACTCGTAAACTGCGATATTCTTTATGACGGTCTTAATTCCATCATTCAGGTGGTCTTAGATAAGTATCATTTGCCTTTCGGGGTAGTTGACCGTTTAGTCAAATACAATGCTCATTTCGATTTTGATGAAACTGTCAATAATTCCATCTTTGCCTGGAAAACCAGTGACGGCGAATCCAAGACGATCAGTGAAAGGGAACTTTCCTCATGCATCAAGAATGTTACTGATGAATTCGTCTTAAAGATCAAAGATGCTTGTGAGCCGATCCTAGAGAGCGGCGATACCGAGATTGTCATCGTTTCAGAAGGTGCTAAGATGGCTTCACTTGTCAAGATGATCGAAGAGGTCACCAAGGCAACTACCAAGGCTTACTTCCCGGAAACTTTAGGCGGACGTGATTCTTCATTGACCGCTTTATTAGGTTCGATCTATGGTTATCATGACAGCATTATGATAAACGGCAATATGACAAGTTCGATCAATCTCTTGCAGTTTAGTGAATTAGTAGAAAGAAAGACTAACGATACTGAAGGGGAAACATTGACGACCCGTATTAAGAATTTGTTTGATTCCAAAAACAGAGGAGGAAAATTAGATGAGTGAATTAAAATATGATCAGATCGCAAAAATAAAAGTCTTTGGCATCGGCGGTGCCGGCTGTAATGCCGTCAACCGCATGGTTGATGAAGAGGTACAGGGCGTAGAGTTTTATGTCTGCAATACCGATGTCCAAAGTTTAAATCTTTCTAAATGCAAGAATAAGATCATTTTGGGTAAAGATACTACTAAAGGTCTTGGCGCTGGAAGCAATCCCGATGTCGGCAAGAAAGCTGCTTTAGAATCTGAAGAAGAGATCAAAAAAGCTATCGAGGGAGCTGACATGGTCTTTATCGCTGCCGGTATGGGCGGCGGAACCGGAACCGGTGCAGCGCCGGTCTTTGCCAAAGTCGCTAAAGAAAGCGGAGCTTTGACAGTCGGTATCGTTACTAAACCATTTGATTTTGAAGGACGCAAACGTACCGATCAGGCCAATGTCGGTCTTGAAGCTCTTAAAGAATATATCGATTCTTTGATCATCGTTTCCAATAACCAGTTATTAAGTGTTACCGGCAAGATCTCTTTCCAGGATTCTTTCCGTGAAGCTGACAATATTTTAAGACAAGGCGTTCAGACCATCACTGATCTGATCGCTGTACCGGCTTTCATCAACCTTGACTTCGCCGATATCAGAACCGTCATGGAAGGACAAGGCTCTGCTCTTATCGGAATCGGTATGGCCCAAGGTGAAAACAAAGCTAAAGAAGCTGCTCAAAAAGCTATTCAGTCACCGCTTTTGGAAGCGCAGATCTCTGGTGCTAAAAACGCCATCGTCAATATCACCGGCGGTCCGGCCATTACGATCGCTGATTCAGCAGTAGCAGTCGATTATATTCGTGAGGCAGCCGGCTCTGATCTTAACATCATCTATGGTGTAGCGATCAATGAAGCTATTGGCGAGAATATCATTGTTACGGTGATAGCTACCGGCTTTGATCTTCCTAAGACCCGCCGCACTCAGCCGATCTTAAATCAGCCAAGCGACAGCTCCTTTACCAGACGTGATACTTATGATGAAGTCGTCGTGAATGAGAGCGAAGATACGGATATACCGGTCTTCTTCAGAACCAGAAAATAAGACTAGACCCTTAAAGGGTCTTTTACTTTGTTTATCTAAATCAGCTATATAAATTTATAAGCTAATCTTTTCTCATCTATGATATAATTAAAAACGTATTTTTATACAGGAGGATTTTAAACTATGGGAGATATTCCTTTGCCCGAACACTCGTGTAACTTATTTAACTCTTTAAAGGAGTGTTTTTATGGACAATAATATTATAATCATTACTCTGGCGATACTGGTGATGCTGTCGGCCTTTTTCAGCGCCAGTGAAACTGCCTTTTCAAGCGTAAACAGGATCAAGATTAAAAATATGGCCAATGACGGCAATCCGAAAGCTAAAAAGGTTTTGAAGATCACTGATAACTATTCCAAGTTTTTAAGTACGATCCTAGTCGGAAACAATATCGTCAATATCTTTGCCTCCTCTTTGGCTACTTTGCTGTTTGTCAAACTGATGGGAGAAGACCTAGGCGTAACCTACTCAACAGTGATCATGACGATCGTCATCCTGACTTTTGGGGAAATATCGCCAAAATCGATCGCCAAAGAAATGCCAGAGCGCTGGTCGATGGCGGTCTGCAATATTATTTTGTTTTTGATGACGGTCTTGACTCCGATCAACTGGATCTTTGATAATCTCAAAAAAGTCTGGACTTATCTTTTCCATGTTGAAAGCAATGAAACCTATTCCAGCGATGAATTTATCACGATCGTTGAAGAAGCTCACTCTGAAGGAGGCATGGATGATCATGAAGCCGATCTTTTGACTAATGCCATTGAATTTAACGATATGGAAGTCAAAGAGATCTTAACGCCACGGGTAGATGTAGTTGCTGAAGATGTCAATGAATCTTTGGACGTGATCGAAAAATTATATCGGGAAAGCGGTTTTTCAAGAATTCCGATCTATGAAGATACGATCGATAATGTGATCGGCGTCCTGCACGAAAAAGATTTCTATCGTCTGTATTATACCAATACCAAAACGACGATCAGACAGATCTTACAGCCGGTCGTCTTTACAAGTCCGCAAGTCAAGATCAGCTACCTTTTAAGACAGCTTCAAAACAACAAGTCGCACATGGCGATCGTTGTTGATGAATATGGGGGTACTGAAGGTATCATTACGATGGAAGATATATTGGAAGAGCTGGTCGGTGAGATCTATGATGAACATGATGTTGTAGAAGAGTTCTTTAAAAAGCTTGATGATACGCACTATCTTGTCAAAGGTGATTGTGACATTGAGGACATGTTTGATTATTTCAAGATCGATATTAAAGAAGAATATGATTTTAATACCGTTTCTGCCTGGGTCATTCATAATCTTGATAAGATTCCAAGTGTCAATGATTCTTTTGACTTTGAAAACATGCATGTAACGATCACTGATTCCAATGAGAAGAAAGTCAATATCATTGAAGTGGAATTAAAAGAAAATACGGAAGTTTTAAAAGAAGGTTAAATTAAAGACTTGCCATTTATAGGATTTATGGTAGTATATTGCCAGTGGGTCCTTTAATTTAATCCAGGAGAGATTAAAAAGGTGATAGCTAAGTATCATAAACAGGGCCATTGAACATGGCCTTTTTTAAAGGAATCACTTAGAAAAGAGGAATTTTCATGAGTGAAAAAGTCAAGCTTTTGCTGGATGTAAACGAAAAGCCTTCTTTAGGCACGGGTGTTTTACTTTCTTTCCAGCACGTTTTTGCAATGTTCGGGGCAACGATCTTAGTTCCGATCATGACCGGTTATCCGGTATCAGTAGCCTTGTTTGCATCAGGTATCGGTACGATCATCTATTGTATTGCCACTAAGTTTAGAGTTCCGGTCTATTTAGGTTCATCATTTGCTTATATTACGGCTACCAACTATGCTGTTGCTCAAATGGGCGGAGATGTTTCAGGCGCTCAAAGCGGTCTGATCATGGTCGGTATCATCTATTGTATCGTGGCGATCATCATTAAAGTCGTCGGCAAAGACTGGATCGATAAAGTGTTGCCGCCGATCGTCATTGGTCCAATGATCGTCGTTATCGGTCTTGGTCTGGCTTCCAGCGCTGTAAGCAATGCCGGACTTGTTGCCGGAGGCGATCTCAAGCATATCGGTGTAGCTTTATTTACCTTTATCTTTACCGCTTTTATTTCGACTAAAGCAAAAGGTTTCTTTAAGATCATTCCGTTTTTATGCGGTATCATTGCCGGATATGTTGCCTCTTGCCTTGTTGGTATCGTCGATTTTACTCCGATAAATGAAGTCATCTCTTCAGGAAGATGGATCGGTTTGCCAGAATTTATCTTACCGTTTTCAACCGGCGGTCTGTTTGAAGAATATACCTTCAATCCGCTTTTGCCGGCAGCTATTGCTATCATGCCGGTCGCTATCGTGACTATTTCCGAACATATCGGTGATCATACAGTCTTATCAAGGATCTGTAACCGCAATTTCTTAAAAGATCCGGGATTAGACCGTACGCTTATCGGTGATGGTGTAGCTACTTCGGTATCGGCTTTGATCGGCGGTCCGGCCAATACGACTTATGGTGAAAATACCGGCGTTATCGGCATGACCAAGATCGCTTCGGTTTATGTTACCTTTGGAGCCGCCTGTATCGCTATTATCATTTCGATGTTTCCGATCATCTCGGCTGTCATTGAAACGATCCCAACTTGTGTACTTGGCGGTATGTCGATCATCTTGTATGGCGTTATCGCATCCAACGGTTTGAAGGTACTTATCGATAACCATGTCGATTTCAATAAACAGCGTAACCTCATCATCGCTTCAGCGATGCTCGTCGTCGGACTGGGTGGAGCAGTCTTGAATTTTGGAGAAGTTGCTTCACTTTCTGGTACGGCTCTTAGTGCTTTGCTGGGCGTGATCTTAAATCTCATCCTGCCTAAAAACAATTAAATCCCAAAACATATTAGAACTCTCTAAGGTGCCATCAGGCACCTTTTATATCTTCTATAAATAAGTTATAATATCTTCATGCAGCAATATTTTATCGATCAGGATTTAAAAGTAAATGAAACTATCGTTTTAGATAAAGAGATAATCCATCACTTGCGCAATGTTTTACGCAAGGGCGATGATCATCTTTTCCGTTTGGCAGCCAGCGATCAAAAGATCTATCTGGCTACTTTAAAAGATGATAAGGCTTATATCTTGGAAAGACTTGATGAAGATAATGAATTGAAAAGGGATATTACCGCTGTCGTTGCCCTTATCAAAAACGATCATTTTGATTTAATCATCCAAAAACTGACTGAACTTGGGGTAAGCAGGATCGTGCCGCTCATCACTTCAAGAGTCATCATCAAGATCAAAGATGAAGATAAAAAGATCGCCCGTTATCAAAAGATCGCTAAGGAAGCCGCCGAACAATCGCATCGCAATGTGATCCCGAGTATTGAAAGAGTTATTACCCTTAATTCTTTAGATAAATATCGCTCTGATCATAACTATATCGCTTATGAAAAGTGTGATAGTGATTTTATCGATCTTGATGATAAAGGGTCGATAACTTATGTGATCGGGCCAGAGGGCGGATTCAGCGCAGATGAAATAGAACTTGCCGCCGAGCTTGGTTTTAAGCCGATCTCACTTGGCAAAAGGATCTTAAGAGCAGAAACAGCGGCCATTTTTGTGGCAGCCAATATAGCAGGAGCGAATATTTAATGAAAACTTATGCAACGATGATCTTGGGCTGCAAGGTCAATGATTATGAAGCCCATAGCTTTAAAGAAGCGATGGATAAAGAATATTTAGAAGTATCTTTTAAGGAAAAGGCAGACATTTATGTCATTTTTACCTGTTGTGTGACTAATACTGCTGAAAGCAAGACCCGCAAGTTTATAAGACAGGCCCGGCGAGCTAATCCTGATGCGTATATCGTGGCCGTTGGCTGTTATGCACAAACGGGAAGTGACAACAAAGTCTTTGAAGAAGTCGATCTCATCGTCGGCAGCAAGCATAAGAAAGATTTGAAGACACTCATTGATAAACATATCAAGGATAATCTTGTCGAAGATCTTAATGATGTCAGTTTTGAAGATATGTATATCGATCATTATAAAGGCAAGACCAGAGCCTTTTTAAAGATCCAGGACGGCTGCAATCAGTTCTGCAGCTACTGCATCATTCCTTATGCCAGAGGCAAAGAACGTTCAATGCGTTTAGAAGATGCCCTTATGGAAGCTAGGCGTCTTGCGAATTCTTCAAAAGAGATCGTTTTGACAGGCATTCATACCGGCCGCTATTTTGACGGCCGACATGATCTAAGTGATCTTTTAAAAGAACTTCTTAAGATCGACGGTCTTTTCAATATCCGTCTTTCTTCGATTGAAGTTACCGAGATAAGTGAAGAGATCATTGAGATGCTTGCAAAAAAAGGGAAATTAGCCCCGCATTTGCATATCCCATTACAGTCAGGAAGCGACAAGATCTTAAAGCTGATGGATCGTCCTTATACTTTAAAAGATTTTAAAGAACTCGTTTTTAAAATCAGAGAGAAAGTTGAGGGTATCTCTATCTCGACTGATCTTATCGTCGGTTTTCCAAATGAAACTGAAAAGGATTTTAAAGATACTTTAGACTTTCTAAAAGAGCTAAAATTCAGTTTTATCCATGTCTTTCCTTATGCTTTAAAAAAAGGCACTAAAGCGGCATCTTTCAAAGATCAAGTAAGCGAAGATGTCAAAAAACAAAGAGTTAAGATGGTGATGGAACTTGATAGAATGGTTGCCCAGCCTTACTATGACTCTTTTATCGGCAAAGCAGTAGAAGTATTGGTAGAAAGAAGTCATGACGGCTATAGTTTTGGTCATTCAAGAGAATATGTTGAAGTAAAGATCAAAGGCCATTATACTAATAATCAGATAGTAAGAGTCAAGATCAGCAAATGCACAGGACGCTTGCTTTATGGAGAAGTTTATGAAACTGAGTGACTTATTTTCCAAAGCACCGGAGATCGAAATAAAAAGTATCGCCATCGATTCACGAGTCAAAAATGAAGAGGGGATCTTCTTTTGTCTTGAGGGCATTAAATATGACGGACGCAACTTTATTGATGAAGCGGTCTTAAACGGCGCCAAAGTCATCGTATATGAAGGCGATGTCATCAAAAGCAAAGAAGCAATCTATATTAAAGTCGATGATGTCTTAAAGGTCTTGAATCAGACTCTTAAACGTTTCTATCATGACCCCAGTTCATCTTTAGATCTTATCGGCATCACCGGTACCAACGGCAAGACCACAACAGCGATGATTCTTAAAGAACTGCTTTCTTTAGATGATGATTGCGGTTATATCGGTACTTTAGGAACTGCTTATCATGATAAATACTATTATCATGAATTGACTACTCCGTCTTATATCGAGTTAAACAGGTATTTAAGTGAAATGGTCGATAACGGTGTGGATGACTGTGTCATGGAAGTGACTTCGATCGCACTTGAGCAAAGAAGGACGGATTCACTTAATTTCAAGATCGCTGTCTTTACCAATTTAACGGCAGATCATGTAGAGGTGCATGGCACTATGCACGATTATGTATCAGCCAAGAAAAGACTGTTTGATAATCTTGATGAAGACGCCTATGCGATCATCAACCTTGATTCCAAGTATGCTTTAGAAATGATCGAAGACTCTCATGCCAAGATCATTACCTATGGCATCAATACCAAGGCCGATATTACTGCTTCGGAAATCAAGATCAAGGCTGATTCAACTTCCTTTATCTTAAATGTCTTTAACAACAGTTATGTCGTCAAAAGCGATCTTGTGACAAAAGCCAATATCTATAATCTTTTAGCAGCCTTAGGCGCCTACTTTGCGATGGGCAAAGATCTCAGCAAGATCATTATGAAACTTAACAGTTTAAAGGCGGTCAACGGACGGATGTATCGGATCGATGTCGGGCAAAGATACAATGTGCTTGTCGATTTTGCCGATACTCCCAACAGTTTGCGCAATATCATCGATTATGCCACAACGATCACGCCTTCCAAAAACAAGATCGTTACCGTCATCGGTTCTAAATACGGTAAAGATGATAATAAGCGTATCGCTTTAGGAGCTGCCCTTAATGAATTCAGTGATCTCGTCATCCTTTGTGAAGATGATGACCGGGATGAAGATGTCGTAAATGTTTTAAAGACGATCGCTCAAGGCATCAAAGATAAACCTTATGTCATGATCACCTCAAGAGAAAATGCCATTATCTCCGGCATCGATCTCATGAATGACGATGATACGCTTTTGATCTTAGGCAAGGGCGATGATAATTTTATCTATCGTCCTTTCGGCAAAGAAGCCTACAGCTCTGATGCAATCATCGCTAAAAACAGGATCAAAGAAAGGATCAAGGAGGAAAAAGATGAAACTTTCTAAGTATATTGACCACACTTTATTAAAGGCTGATGCCTCTAAAGAGGCTATCGCAAAATTATGCAGCGAAGCTAAAGAACACGATTTCAAATCTGTCTGCGTTAATCCCAGCTACATCACTTATTGCAAAGAACTTTTAAAAGACAGCGATGTTTTAGTCTGTACGGTAGTCGGTTTCCCGCTTGGCCAAATGACTACTGCTGCCAAGGTCTTTGAAACTGAAGATGCTTTAAAGAAGGGCGCTGATGAGATCGATATGGTCCTTAATATCGCTAAATTGAAAGATGGCGATTTAGATTATGTTACCGATGAGATCAGAGCTCTTAAAGAGGTCTGTAAAGATCATACTTTAAAAGTGATCATCGAGGCTTGTTTGTTAAGCAATGATGAGAAAGTAAAGGCTTGTGAATGTATATTGAAGGCTGGAGCTGATTTTGTCAAGACATCGACCGGTTTCAGCACAGGCGGCGCTACTTTTGAAGATGTCGCTTTGCTTAAAAAATGTGTCGGCGATAAATGTCTTGTCAAGGCAGCCGGCGGCGTGAGAAGTCATGCTGATTTCTTGAAGATGATCGAATTGGGTGCTGATCGTATCGGCACTTCTTCTGGAGTAAAACTGCTCGCTGAAGATTAAGAAAATAGGACTCTTTAGCGCAAATATTAAAAAACAGTTGTCAAATAGTTAAGATTTGATATAATGAATAAAGTAAAAAAAGGGGGTGTGAACATGGCAAAGGTTATTGTTAAGGACAACGAAGCGTTAGATGATGCTTTACGTCGTTTCAAAAGACAAGTTTCTAGAAATGGAACCCTCCTTGAAGCTCGTAAACGTGAATACTACGTTAAACCGGGTGTTCGTCGTAAATTGAAATCAGAAGCTGCTAGAAAAGCAAGAAGAGGAAAATAATAGTAAAGCTTAGGCTTTACTATTTTATTTAGAGGTAAGTATGGCTTATACAAAAATAGTTTTAGATGACATCAGCAACGAAGAATTGCAGACTTTAGTCGGCATTGATGACAAGAATATCAAATACATCGAAGAACTCTTTAATATCTCATTAGTCATCAGAGATAATGATCTTTATGTCGAGGGTACTCATGATATATCAGAAATCGAAAAGTTCTTTAAACTGCTTTTAAAGAATATCAAAGAAAACAATGTAATCGATAAAGTTCTTATCAGTAATCTCAAAGGATCTTTAGATGATCTCGATCTTGAAGATACTTCCTATATTTCTAAGATCATTGCCTATAAACGCAACAATCAGCCAATTAAAGCCAAGACGCTTGGCCAATATAATTATCTGAAAGCTATCAGGGATAATGACATAACTTTCGCCATCGGTCCGGCTGGCTCAGGCAAGACTTATTTAGCGGTCGTCATGGCAGTTCAGGCTTTAAAGAATGATGAGGTCAAAAAGATCGTTCTCACACGCCCGGCCGTCGAAGCAGGGGAATCGCTAGGCTTTTTGCCAGGCGATCTTAAAGAGAAGGTCGATCCTTATCTCATGCCTTTGTATGATGCCTTGAATGAACTTTTAGGAAGCGAGAAAGTCGAAAGCTATCTTGAAAAGAATACCATCGAGATCATACCTTTGGCTTACATGCGGGGCCGTACTTTAAACGATGCCTTTATCATTCTGGATGAAGCCCAAAACACCACCAGCTCGCAAATGCTGATGTTTTTGACAAGATTGGGTTTAAATTCGAGGATGGTAGTTACTGGCGATATTACTCAGATCGATCTTAATATCGCTAAAGCTAAAAGCGGTCTTAAAGAAGCCTTTAAGATCTTGAAGGATATTGATGGCATCAGGCTTGTGGAACTGAAAAATGAAGATATCGTCAGAAATCATCTTGTTCAGAAGATAATTGAAAGATATGATGCTTATCATAATAAAGATTGAGGAATGCCCTCAATCTTTTATTTGATAATATCCAAATAATCCGGAACTTTTAAAAGCAGCTTATTGTGCTTTAGCGAGATATGTAAATGCTTGCTTTTATAGTTTTCGCCATCTGACTGGATTGCCACTTCTTTAGAAGCTTCAATCTTTATCTCTTGACCTTTTAAATGGATAAAATGTTTATCGTTTAGGTGCTTGCCTTTGAGATATTTGCCAAGCAAGGCATATACCAAGAAAGGATTGTATTTTTTGACCATGACGATGTCAAAATAACCGTCATTGAGGATGCTTTCAGGGGCAGGGAGAGCACCATTGCCATAATAGCGGCCGTTCATGATCGCTACGATCAAAAAGTCATCTTCGAAATGCTGGCCGTCAATATCGATCTTTAAATGTGATGCTTTCGGGATGATGACATTTTTAATGATCGATAAAGCATAGGCGCTGTTTTTATCAAAGACGGTCTTTCTGATCATGCTTGAAGCGTCATAATTGACTAAGGCATCAATGCCTAAAGATGTACCGTTGATAAACTTCATCCTGTCGCTGATCCCATAATCGATCCATACCGTTTTAGCATCGATAGTATCTTCGATGATCTTTTCGAGATCGCTGTTATCGCTTCCTAAAAGGCGGTAAAAATCATTGCCGCTCCCGCATGGTATGATTCCTAATGGGATGCCTTCTTCAATACCGTTGACAACTTCTAGGATCGTTCCATCACCGCCCACAGCATAGATAGTGACATCGTCTTCTTTTTTATAATTGGCTGCGATCTTTTTGGCATGAGTCGGGTATTGAGTGATATGGATCTCATAGTCGTGGTGATGCTTTTGCATGATGTCTTCAATGATCGATACGGTCTTTAAGCCCCGTTTTTTGCCGGAGATCTTATTCACGATAAAGATATGTTTCATATTTCCCCCTTTGTCAGATGTGAATACTTATCTTTAAAAATTGTTAAATAAACATCTTCATTTCTTGAATCATAGAGCATATTGGCCCAAGCAGCCCACAAGAGGTTCTGCATGGCTTCGATCTTATGAAGTTCTTCCAATAGGTGATCATCGATCTTGTCGAAGTAAGCTTTTAAGATCTTTTTTCTAAGTACTTTGTCATCGATATTGTTTTCAGTGATAAAAGACATGATGTCAAAATACGGATGATTCATACCGGCATATTCATAATCGATGAGATAATCACGATTTTTAGTAAAGATAAAATTGCCTGATACCAGATCATTGTGTGAAAAGACTTCTTTAGAACTATCGATCATTTGAAAGACTTTTTCATATTTGGGATAATCCATCAAAGGATTTTTGATCTCTCTTTTAAAAGAATGATACATCTTAAAAGAATCAAAGCGATAGTTTATTTTTAGATCGGCATTATGCAGTTTTTTGATCAGTTTTACTGCTCTTAGCCACTTGTCTTCAAAAGGGCAATCTTGATATTCATAACCATTATCGACCCATTCAGTGATCCTGATCTTGGTATCTTCATCATAATAGACCTCTTTAACATCGAGATCCAAAGTTTTGATTTGATTTAAAAGAGTTCTTTCTTCAGTATTCAAATGTTTATGGATGTCGTTTTTAGGTACTCTGATCGCATATTTTTTGTCATTGATGACAGCTTTATAGATATCGTTGGACAAGCCGAGATTTGTTTTTTTGATAATCGGTTTAGTGTGGTATAATTCTTGTATTAGATTAGTGAGGTCCATAAGAGTATTATATATGAAAACGATATTATTAGCATCCCAAAATCAGCACAAATACGAGGAATTTAAAGAACTGTTAAAAGGTTATGATGTCAAGCTGTTATCTTTAAAAGAGCTTGAAGATCATGATGATGTCTATGAATGGGGTTCGACTTATGAAGAAAATGCCTCTATCAAAGCCATGCATTTTTATAAGAAATACGGCATGTGTGTCATAGCAGATGACAGCGGTATCGCCATCGATTATTTGAACGGTTTTCCCAATATTCATTCGGCCCGTTTTTTAAAACATCTTAATTATGATCAAAAGATGCACTTTATTTTAAAGATCATGGAAGATATTAAAGATCGTAGGGCCATCTTTACTTCAGTGATCGTCTATATTGATGAAAACGGCAAAGCGATGACTTTTAAAGGTGAAACAAAAGGTTCTATCGCTTTAAAGATGGCGGGAAAGGGCGGTTTTGGCTATGATCCTTTCTTTATCCCGGAAGGGTTTATAGAAACTTATGCCTTGATGCCGCTTAATAAAAAGAATGAACTCTCCCATCGTTATAAAGCCTTTAGAAAGCTGGTGGAATATTTTGAAGAAAACAGCTAGTTATCTTTTAGCGATAGCTTTAGTCATCAGCGCTTTTATCGGCAGTATTGAATATCTTTGTTTTAATGAGAAGTTTTATATTCATGAATATGCCAAATTGAATATCGAAGAAAGCACCGGATTAGATCATGAGGATCTTTTGAAGGCGACGGATGTACTGTTGGAATATATCAAGGGCGAAAGGGATGATATGGTCGTTTATGGAGAAGTTGATGGCAAATATCAGGAGATCTTCAACGATAAAGAAAAAGCCCACATGGTCGATGTCCGAGCACTTTATGCTAATGTCAATACGGTTTTGTATATAGCGGTCGCTGTCTTTATCGTGTCGCTTGTCTATCTGCTCATCGCAAAGACGAAAGGTCTTTTTAAGCTGCTTTATCAAAGTTTCAGGAATGTTCTTGTCGGTTTTCTAGCGGTGCTTATAGCGATCGCTTTGATGTGCTTTGTCGATTTCAACCGTTTCTGGAACCAGTTTCATAAACTGTTCTTTACTAATGATCTCTGGCTTTTAGATCCTAGTAAGGACATCATGATCAAAATGGTACCTGAGGGTTTCTTTTATGATCTGGTCTTGGGGATCGCCGCTGTCTTTGTCATCCTGCTGGTTTTAATATTCCTGGTTTTAAATTTTATGAAAAGAAGGTCAAAATATGATTAACATTGTTTTATATGAGCCGGAAATACCGCAGAATACCGGTAATATCATGCGGACTTGTTCGGCGTTCGGGATGCGTTTGCATCTGATTGAACCGCTGGGCTTTTCGCTTGATGAGAAGCATTTAAAAAGAGCTGCCATGGATTATGTTGAGTTTTTAGATTATCATGTTTATCGTGATTATGATGATTTCATCAAAAACAATCATGGCCGCATGGTCTATTTTTCCCGTTATGGTCTGAAGTGTTTTACGGAATGTGATTTTAAGAGTACTAATGAAGGGGAAGACATTTATCTTTTATTTGGCAAAGAATCGACCGGTATCCCCAAAGAGATCTTAAGAGATCATTTGGATGATACTTACCGTTTTCCTATGAAAGCCAATGCCCGCAGTCTGAATCTTTCCAACTGTGTAGCGATCGGAGCTTATGAGTGTTTAAGACAGACGGGATTTAATGATCTTTCTTTAAAAGAAGCCATCAAGGGTGCCGACTGGCTTTTAAGATGAGGTCGGATAATGATAGGCGTATATGATTCAGGGTTAGGCGGACTTTTAGAATTGAATAAGATCCGTAAAGATAATCCCCAAAGCGATATTTTATATATCGGCGATCAGAAAAATGCCCCTTATGGAAATAAAGACAGAGAAGAGGTCAAAAAGATCATCGAGAATAATTTTGCCATCTTTCGCTCATTTGGCATCAAAGATATCATTTTGGCCTGCAATACAGTCTGCTCTTTGGTCGATTTCAAAAGGCATGATGATCTTATCCTCTACGACATCATCAAAGCTACGATCGATCAGTTAGATGTATCGCTTGATGCTAAGATCCTTATCTTTGCCACTAAGACCACCTGTGAAATGGGCCGCTATCAAAAAGAGCTGGCTTTAAAAGGTTATCAGAATGTTTATGTCAAGGCTTTGGATGAGCTGGCTGGCAAGCTGGAGAGATTTGAAGATGAAGGCAAGATCAAAGAGTATTTGTATGCAGAATTTAAGACAATCAGTTTTAAACCTGATATAATGATTCTAGGTTGTACCCATTTTCCGATCGTTAAGCATCTTTTTGAAGAATACTATCAGGTGCCTGTCTATGATTCGACAGCTCTGGATTTCAAGACTGATGATCTAAAAGGAAATGGCAGACTGTATCTTTTGATGGATAAAAGTTTAAATAATCTGACTTTTATCAATAAATATGTTTGTGAAAAGGTCATATTCTATGAGTAAGAAAGTATTATTGGTTTCAGATAATCATTTTAATAAACGGATCTTAAACAAGCTGGCAGAAGACTTCAGCGATATGAACTATTATCTTCATTTAGGCGATTCTGAAATGTATGAAGATGAATTGAAGCCTTTCATATCAGTTAGAGGAAACAACGATTTTGATCAAAGTTATCCCAAAGAGCGGGTAATAACGATCAATGATCACAATGTTTTTATGACCCATGGCCATCACTATATCTCGCTGGGACGATATGATCTGCTTATTAAAAGGGCTAAGGAACTCGCTTGCGATGTCGTCTTTTTCGGACATACGCATCGTTTTACAGATGTCAGGGAAGATGGCATAAGACTTATCAATCCCGGCTCATGTTCGCACAATCGTGACGGCAGTCCGCCATCTTTTGGATTGCTTACTTTTGAAGATGACGGCAAGATCGATCTAAAGCGCTATAATATCAAGATTTAAAGAAGTTTAGCGGTTTTTAAGGGAATTATGCTTGCATATAGGTTATAAATATGCTAGTATATTCAAGTAATAAAAAGTATGTAGAAAGAAGAAGGCCACTTCTCACCTGATGTCTTAAGGCATGGGTATAATTGCTATATAGATGATTAGTAATTATTCTAAGTGGGCTTTGACTCGCTTTTTATTTTATTGGAGGTAACTATTATCACAAGAGGAAAACAAACAGAAGATCTGGTAAATGAAAACATCCGCTTTAAAGAAGTTTTAGTTATCGGATCAAACGGGGAACAGTTAGGTGTGATGTCACGCCGTCAAGCCCTAGACACTGCTTACGATCAAGATCTGGACTTACTGTGTGTGGCACCGAATGCTAAGGTTCCGGTCTGCAAGATCCTGGATTACGGACGTTATCGTTTTGAAGCTCAAAAGAAAGCTAAAGAAGCTAAAAAGAATCAGCATGTTACGGAAGTTAAACCTTTGCGTTTATCACCGGTCATCGATGTGCATGATTTTGAAACGAAGCTTAAACAGGCTACCAAATGGCTGCAGGGCGACATGAAAGTCAAAATCGACATGCGCTTTAGAGGTCGTTTGATCACCCGTCAGGAAGTCGGCATGAAGATCATGAATGACTTTACTCAAAAACTTTCAGAGTTTGGAACGATCGAAAAGAAACCAAGTCTTGAAGGTAACACTATGTCTTGTGTTATAGCACCTAAAAGGAAATAGGAGGAAAGCAAATGCCAAAAATGAAAACTAAGAGAACCTTTGCGAAAAGAGTAAAGGTCACAGGCACTGGTAAGATCAAAAGACATCACGCTTATACATCTCACTTTGCCGCCAACAAAACTCATAAACAGAAAGTACAGTTAAGATCATCTGCCATCATGGATAAGACAGATGTTAAACGTACTAAGGATTTATTACAAGGTTAGGAGGTTAAGCAATGAGAGTTAAAGGATCAACACCTACAAGAAATAGACGTAAAAGAGTCTTAAAGTTAGCTAAGGGTTATTTTGGCTCTAAGCATCTTTTATACCGTACTGCCAATGAGCAGGTAATGAGATCTTTAAGATATTCATATATCGGCAGAAAACAGTTAAAAAGAGAAATGCGCAAGCTTTGGATTGCTCGTATCAATGCAGCGGCCAGAATGAACGGTTTAAGCTATTCTAAACTTATGCACGGTTTAAAGAGCGCTAATGTGACTGTCAACAGAAAGATGCTCTCTGAGATCGCTATTCATGATGAAGCCGGTTTCAAGACGATCTGTGATACAGCTAAAGAAGCTTTAAGCAAATAAAAAGGAGGAAACTCCTTCTGGCCCGTTGGTGAAACGGTTAACACATCGCCCTCTCAAGGCGACATTCACGGGTTCAAATCCCGTACGGGTCACCATTTTAAATATTTACCTGCCAAGGCAGGTTTAAACTATGCGTCCGTGACGAAATTGGTAAACGTGTCGGTCTCAGAAGCCGGCGCCTTCTAGGCTTGTGGGTTCAAGTCCCATCGGGCGCACCATTTTTAAAATTATTATGATTGAAATAAAAAAAGAAGAAGTTAATATCAATGAGCTTGTACTTATTAAATATCGGCCTCGGGTCGAGATCTTTGCCGTGCTGGGACTTGGGATCGTCTTTTTGATCATTCCTTACTGGCTGGCCAGATCGATCGGGATCGCTGGAATTTTACTGGCTCTTTTTTGTTTATACTATGTCAAAGATAAAAATGTCTTAGGTTTTAAAGATGATAAAGTTTATCTTTTCCTCGATGATGGCAATATACAGGTCATTGACTACGAAGAGATAGATGAGTGGGGAGTCAGGATGACTTCCTCAAACATCGGTCTTGTCTATTTCATCTTGAATAACGGCCAGATGCTTTCAACAAAGACTTATCAGTCCAATAAAGCCAACTCTTACTTATTAAAAGCTTTAAGCGATAAAGAAACGACTAATAAAGCTCTTAAAAAGCGCAGTGAAGGCCGTAATTTCCTGGGTCAGAGAAAAAAATAACTTTTTTCTTGTTTTGTATTTACATTTTTCATGAAATGTTTTACGATATTTTCATACAAATAAATGCGTTGAAATGAACCAGTACATACGATCAGCGTTTAAAGAGAGTCCGTGGCTGGTGTAAACGGATAAACAAGATGGTATGGAATTCCTCATTGAGTAGGGTGCTTGAAATGACAGTAGAGCATTCCGGTTAATAACCGTTAAAATATTAGGCCATGTTGGTGGTCTTTGAGGTCTGTATGGCAACATGCAGATAAATTAAGGTGGTAACGCGATAGATCGTCCTTAGGCGGACGGTCTTTTTATTTGTTAGGAAGGGGCTTAGATGAAAAAATTATTACTTTGTTTGATCTTGCTTGTAACACTTTGCGGCTGCAGTGAAGAAACTGACGAGAATACTGTCAAGATCGGTGTTTTGCAGCTGATGGATCATGAAGCTTTAAACAAGGCCTATGAAGGTTTTATGGCAGCTTTAAATGATGAAGGCTATGTTGAAGGGGAGAATTTGAGCATAGAATTTCAAAATCCCAACAACGATAAATCATCTTTAGCGACGATGGCACAACAGCTGGTCTTAGATGAACCAGCACTTATCTTAGCTATCGGTACCGGTTCAGCTCAGGCTTTGCAGCAGGAAACTGATACGATTCCGATCTTAGGCACAGCGATCACTGATTATGAGGAAGTGGGTCTCGTGGCTTATAACGAAAAGCCGGGCGGCAATATTTCCGGCAGCAGCGATTATTGTGATATGGCCATGCAGATGGATCTCATTGAAGATCTTGTCGGCGATGTCAAAAGAGTCGGTCTTTTATATACCTCAAGTGAACAGAATTCGATCGTGCAGGCCGAACAAATGAAAAAAGCTGCTAGCGATAAAGGCTGGGAAGTAGTAGAAAAGACGATCTCTGATCTGACGATGGTCAATGATGCGATGAATGCCTTTATCGGCGATGTTGATGCGATCTATATCCCGACTGATAATCCTTTGGCTTCTTCAATGGCCAGTGTTGAAACGATCGCTACTGAAAATGCTATCCCAGTCATCGTCGGCTGTGATACGATGGTAGCTGATGGCGGTCTGGCTTCGATCGGAGTCAATTATTATGATCTGGGTTATCAGACCGGTTTAAATGCCGTCAAGATCATTGAAGGTGAAGTGGAAGTGAGCGAACTGCCGATCTATTTTATGACGGAAGAGAATTCTGATATTTACTATAATTCTTATGTTGCGGAAAAGATGAACTTCACGATACCTCAGCCGATCCTCGAAAGCGGCATAGACATGGCTAAATAATACTTGACAAAGGAAACGATATTTCATAAGATTTATTCATCAAGAAGTAAAACGCTGTGATCTGAAATAGTAAACATGCAACTTAACTTACAGCAAGGCCGTGGGTGATGGAAACGGCTAGTAAGCCATGTTGAATACATCAGGTAGGGGGTCTTTTGAAACTTAGAGAAGTAGAAAGACACGCTTAACACCCGTTAAAGTGTTGGGCCATGATAGTGGCTTATCGAGATTTTTACAGTGATGTAAAGATGAATAAAGGTGGTAACACGAGCAAGTCGTCCTTTGGGGGACGGCTTTTTTATTTCTTGGCATAAAAGGAGTAAAAAGTATGAAAAAGTTTTTAAGTTTATTAGTGGTGATGAGTTTTCTTTTCAGTCTTAGTGCCTGCAGCAGCAATGATGGTACTTTTAAGATCGCTATCTTGCAGCAGATGACTCATGATGCTCTCGATCTTTCAAGAGAAGGCTTTATGGATGCTTTAAAGGATAACGGTTTTATTGAAGGAGAGAACTTGACTCTTGATTATGAGAATCCTCAAAGTGATCCTTCAAGTTTAGCCATGATGGCTGATTCTTTAGTCAGTGATGACAATGATCTGATCTTGGCTATCGGAACCAATCCGGCTTTAGCTTTAAAGAAAGCCAATTATGATACACCGATCATCGCTACAGCCATTACCGACTTTAAGGAAGCCGGCATCGTGGAGAATATCGAAGCACCAGAAGGTTATATTACCGGGGTCAGCGATAACTGCCCAAGCGATGACCAGATCCAACTCATCAAAGAACTTGTGCCGGATGTCAAGACGATCGGCATCATCTATACATCAAGTGAACCTAATTCTGAAATACAGGCCACTCAAATGGCTGAATCAGCCAAGGAAGAAGGTATTGAAACGATCATTAAGACCGTATCGGACAAGACAGTCATCAATGATACTTTAGAAGCTTTTAAAGGTGAGATCGATCTCTTATATGTGCCGACAGACAATAATATCGCCAGTGCCATGGGTTCAGTGGCGATCTTTGCCAAAGAGAACAAACTGCCGGTCGTCTGCGGTGAAAGCAACGCTGCAAAAAGCGGCGGTCTGGCTTCACTTGGCGTTGATTACTACACGATCGGTTATCAAAGCGGTGAAATGGCCGTTTCGATCTTAAAAGGCGAAAAGACGATAAATGAACTGCCGATCGAAACTCAAAAAGAATTTTCCGTTTACTATAACTTGAATACAGCTGATGAGATCGGTTTTGAAATTCCGCAGAGCATCATCGCTAAAGGTATCGACATCAGCGAATAAACAGGGGGAAATATGAATTCAATAATCATTTCAGCTATATCGCAAGGCTTGCTTTGGGCAATACTGGCGATAGGCATTCACATAACATACCGTATCTTGAATATTTCAGATCTGACAAGCGAGAGTGCTTTTGCCTTAGGCGGGGCTTTAGTAGCTACCTGCATTGTCAATGGCATACCGCCTTTATTAGCTACTTTAATAGCGACGCTGGGCGGCTCTTTAGCTGGCTTTGTGACTGGCTTTTTACACACCAAACTAAAGATTCCTTCACTTTTAGCCGGTATCTTATCAATGACAGGACTTTATTCGATCAACTTGCGGATCATGGGCAAAGCCAACATTCCTTTAAACATGGATGATACGCTTTTAACTAATGCCGCCGATCTTTTAGGTTTCACAAGAGATCGTGACGCTACGATCGTTTTAGGAATACTGGTTGCGATCATCATCGTTTTGGGACTGATCTGGTTTTTCAATACTGAATTCGGTTTCAGCATCATCGCTACCGGCAGCAACGATCAGATGATCAGAGCCAACGGCGTCAATTCCAATGTAACGATCATCGCCGGACTGATGCTTTCAAACGGGCTGATCGCTTTATCAGGAGCTTTGGTTTCTCAATATAACGGCTATGCTGATGTCGGACAGGGCATCGGAGCCATCGTTGTCGGTCTGGCATCAGTGATCATCGGGGAAGTCATCTTCAAGAATAAAAACTTCTTTATTACGCTTATCGGCATCATCATCGGTTCGATCATCTACCGTCTGATCGTCGCTCTAGTCATCAATACCGACTTTATCTCTGCTAATGATATGCGTTTATTTACTGCCATCATCGTCGCTATCGCCATAGCGATGACTAATCTCAACTTTAGAAAGTCGAAGGTCAAAAGATCATGATTTCCATTCATAACCTCTATAAAACATTTCATGCCAATACGATCAATGAAAATAAAGTCATTACTGATTTATCGCTAAAGATCGAAGATGGTGATTTCATAACCGTTATCGGTGGCAACGGAGCAGGCAAATCTACACTGCTCAATCTTATTGCCGGCTCGATCATGATGGACGAAGGCAAGATCTTTATTGATGATGTCGATGTTTCCAAGATGATCGAAAACAAAAGAGCCAAATATATCAGCCGGGTCTTCCAGGACCCAAACAGCGGCACCTGTAAGGATCTTTCCATTGAAGAAAACATGAGCATCGCCAAAAGGCGTGGCAAGATCAGAACTTTAAGAAAAGGTATTTTAAAAAGTGAAAAGAGTGAATATCAAAACTTGTTGAAAACTCTTGATCTGGGTCTTGAGAATCGTTTAAATGCTAAGGTTGGACTGCTTTCAGGAGGTCAAAGACAAGCTTTAACTTTACTGATGGCAACTTTAGTCAAACCTAATCTATTACTTTTAGACGAACATACCGCAGCCCTTGATCCAAAGACCGCTAAGACAGTCTTGGAACTGACAGAAAAGATCGTTGCCGAAAACAAGCTTACTACCCTCATGGTCACTCATAATATGAAAGATGCCATCAACTATGGCAATCGTCTGATCATGATGAATAAAGGCAAGATCGTTTTAGATATTAAAGGCGAAGAAAAAAAGAACCTGACTGTCAATGATCTATTGATAAGATTTGAAGCAAGCGGCGATGATAATATCATCAGCGATCGAATGCTACTTGATTAAATGCTTTAGATTTGTTAATATTTGGTGGTGTTCACCTGTCCGAGAGGCTGAAGGAGATAGCTTGGAAAGCTATTAAACGATTAACTTCGTTTCGGGGGTTCGAATCCCCCGGTGAACGCCAGTTTAAACTATCTAAGTCCTGCAAAGGACTTTTATTTATGTTTGAAAAACTTTTACAATAAAGACCAGACTTAGACCTGATCTTCATTAAGCTTTTCAAGTGTTACAGCTGTACCGCTGACACTTATCATCAGCATCCCGCCGCTTCCTAAAACTTCATAATCAAAATCAATGCCGATGATGCCATCAGCGCCGATCCTTGCAGCGGCTTCTTCGATCTCGTTTAAAGCTTCACTGCGGGCTTTAATGAGTTCATCTTCATACCCGGAACTTCTGCCGCCGATAAAATTGCGGATACCGGCTCCAAAATCTTTCACAAAATTGATGCCGGTGATCACTTCGCCAAAGACTATCTTTTTATACTCTTTGATCTTATATCCTTCAATATTTGGTGTAGTTGTCATTATCATGGTTTTTATCTCCTTTATATTAAAATTATATAAGATTTTGATATAATACATCTATATAAAGAAGGGGAAATATTATGAAAAGAATAATGCTGGTCATCTTATCAATCTTTATCTTGTTTGGCTGTGAAGAAAAACTGGATACTGAAAAGATTTTAGAAGATGTTAAAAAAGAAATGAGTGATCTTACTTCATTAAAGTTAAATGCTGATTTAGATGTTAGCTTAAGCGGAAGCGAAGAAGGTCTTTTAAATATTCTTGTCAAGATGGTGATCATTCAAGAAGGACTTAATACCAATCGTTTAAAAAGTTATCTTGAAACAAGTGTAAGCTTTTTAGGACAAGAGGCGATCATGAAGGAATGGACGGTCGATGGCACTGTCTATAAAGAAGAAGATGGTGTAAAGACTTATAGTTATGAAGATACTGCCGAGAATTTGGACAGCGCTGCTTTCTTTGCGAGTTTCTTTGAATTAAAGAAAGCTGATTCTTTTGAAGCCAGGAAAGATGGCGAGGATATAGTGCTTTCTACCGTTATCGAAAATGATGATCTCAACAGCTTAATGAGCGCCATTTTTAACAGTGCAGAATTTTCTTTTGCCAATCCGATCGCTATTGACATCATCATCAGTGAAGATGATCTCATCAAAGGCATGAACTTTGATTTTGAGATGAATTTTGAAGGCATGGGTACTTTCACTATTGGTGCTGAAATGAGTTTAAGTGAATATGATGAAGCTTATATTCCTTACTTTGATCCTGTGGAATTTAATGATGAAGGAAGTTATGAAGCCGGTTATGTCTATGGTGACTATGATATCACTTATGATCAGATCGCTGAATTAGAGAGTCTTGGCTATATCGATTATGGTGATGATGTTTACTCTAACGGTACTGATTATATCGATCTTGAACTCAAACAATTCTATAGTTCCTTCTATATGGTCTATGATTGGGAATATGATCAGGTTTATGAATATACCCAAGATCATTCGCTTGTCTGTAGCTATGATTTTGATACCGGCATTGTCGAAGGTGATGAGGATGTCTGCAATATTGAAGAATACCAGCAATTAAAAGATGCTTATAATGATTTAGCTAAAGAGATCCTAGAATAAAATATGCACGCTTGTTTGAGCGTGCATATTTATTTCTTGAGTACTTTATTATTCTGATAAATCTTCGATAGCTTTGGCGATCCTGTTCAAGGTTTCTTCTTTGCCTAGGATGTCAGCGATCTCGATGGCGCCGCCTGGTGTAAAGGCTTTATTGGAAAGGGCAACTCTTACAGGGAAGAGGACCTGACCGTTTTTAACACCAAGTTCACTAACCAGTGCCATTAAGCAGTTATAGATGGAATCATGGTTCCATTCACTCAGTTCACCAAGAACTCTCTTCGCTTCTTTTAAAGAGTTCAGGGCTACTTCTGGTGTGGTCTTCATCTTTTTATTGGTATAAAGCGTTACATCAAATTCTTTGAGTTCTTTGATAAAATCGAGCATCTCTTCGATCTCATTTAAAGTCGTAGCTCTTTCTTTAAGGATATGAGCAACTTTATGAATATCGTAACTATCGCCGATGGCTTTATTGACATAAGGTCTTATCAGTTCGATATATTTATCGTTATCCATGTTTCTCAAATAAGTGGCATTCATCCACTTAAGCTTTTCAATATCGAAGATAGCCCCGGAAGTATTGATCCTTTTTACATCAAAGGCTTCACACAGTTCACTTAAAGAATAGATCTCTCTTTCTTCACTCGGCGACCAGCCTAATAGGGCAATATAGTTTAAGATAGCCTCTGGGAGATAACCTTTAGCGACAAGATCATTGAAAGAAGCATCGCCGTTTCTTTTGGAAAGTTTGTGATGTTCATCTTTCATGACCGGCGGGCAATGGATATAGCGGGGTTTTTCCCAGCCCATCGCTTCATAGAGCAGGTTGTATTTAGGGGTGCTTGACAGGTATTCGTTGCCTCTTACGACATCAGTGATCGCCATCAGATGATCATCGATGACATTGGCAAAGTTATAAGTCGGAAAACCGTCTGATTTCAAGAGAATCATTTCATCCAGTGTGGAATTGTCAACCGTGATCGTACCATATACTTCATCATCAAAAGAGGTAGTGCCGTTGGGATCGATCGTTTGTCTGATAACATACGGTTCACCATCATCGATCCTTTTTTGGATCTCTTCTTTGCTTAACTTCTTGCAAGGGTCACGGTAGATGAATGATTCACCCTTGGCTTCAGCCACTTCTTTTTGGCTTTGTATGTCTTCTTCGCTGCAAAAACAGATATGGGCCTTGCCTTTTTCGACCATCTCCATGGCATATTTTTTATAGATGCCCTGTTTCATTCGTTCAGATTGGATATATGGTCCATATTCACCACCGACATCCGGTCCTTCATCATGTTTAAGACCGCATTCCTTTAAAGTGGTATAAATGATATCGGTAGCACCTTCGATCAGACGCCCCTGATCGGTATCTTCGATCCTCAAGACAAAGACGCCGTCTTTATGTTTCTTGGCTACCAGATAAGCATATAGAGCAGTCCGAAGATTGCCGATGTGCATATAACCGGTCGGACTGGGTGCAAATCTCGTTCTTACTTTTTCCATTACATCCTCCAAAATATCTTTATTTATCGTACTTTTCGATTATATCACTCGTCATTTTCAAATACAATTATGACATTGTCATTTATTTAATAAAGTGCTGTTTACTTTTAAAAATAGAAGTAGTAGAATGAGTGGCATGGGGGATAAAATACTTAAATTCAGACATTATATTTTTTCTAAATACAAAGTCACAACGATTCTGGTCGCCAGTTTCGCTTTTTTAATTTTGAGCGGCAGTTTGCTGCTGTCATTACCGATCGCCAATAAGATACCAGGGGTACCTTATATCGATCATCTCTTTACGGCTACGACATCGACTTGTGTTACCGGACTGGTAACGGTAGTAGTCGGCAATCAGTACACCTTATTCGGACATATCGTGATCATGTTTTTGATTCAGCTGGGAGGTTTAGGTCTTATGACCACGATTTCAGTCCTGCTCTTATTGATGCATAACCGTTTGGAATTCAAAGAACGCTTATTGCTTAAAGATGCTTTGAATATGTTAGACTTTAACGATCTTTCGTCATATATCAAACTGATCTTCAAGTTTACGTTCGCTTTCGAAGGTATCGGTGCATTGTTGCTGTCACTGGTGATGATACCGGATCATGGAGTGATCGCTGGTATCGGTTATTCGATCTTCTTATCGATCTCGGCTTTCTGCAACGCCGGTATCGATTGCTTCCCGGGAGCTTTCTCCCTGATGCCTTATCAAAATGATCCGATCGTCGTCTTGACGATCGCTACGCTTATCGTCTTTGGCGGTATCGGTTTTGCAGTCTGGTTTGATCTGAAAGCTAAATTAGGTCTTCTGATCAGATTTAAAAAGGGATTAAGCAACATCAGAGCCCGCTTGAGGATCGTGACAAGGATCGTGCTGAGAATAACTTTCGGTTTGATCGTAGTGGGTACAGTGTTGATCCTTATTGCTGAATACAACAATTCGCTTGCCGGCTTGAGTTTTCCAAGCAAAGTCATGAATGCCTTTTTCAGTTCTGTTACTTTAAGGACGGCCGGTTTCTTTACCGTAGATTTTACGATCTTGCATCGTTTTACCAAGATCATCATGATCATCTGGATGTTTATCGGCGGCTCGCCAGGCGGTACGGCCGGCGGCATCAAGACGACGACTTTTTTCTTACTGGTGCTGATGATGATAACGCAAGTCAAGAAGCGTGATTATATGTTTGCTTTCAAGCGGCGCATCAAACTTAGAAACTTTGCCAATGCTTTTGCGATCTTTGGCTTTTATGTCTTTGCCTTGATCATAGCCATGCTTATCTTGGTCTGCATTGAACCGTTTGATTCACTTGACATTCTCTTTGAATGTGTCAGCGCTATCGGTACAGTCGGTTTGACGACGGGCATAACTTCATCTTTATCTTTCGTAGGTAAAGTTGTAATCATATTATTGATGTTTATCGGTCGTGTCGGTCCGATAACCGTTGCCTATACCTTCAATAAAGATAAAGGCACTTCCAATATTAAATATCCGGCAACAGAAATTTCAGTGGGGTGATTTGAATGAAAACAAAAAGAACTTATGTAGTATTGGGCCTTGGAATATTTGGCTCAACGATCGCCAAAGAATTGAATAAATATCATCAGGATGTCATTGCGATCGATAAAGATATGGCTTGTGTAGAAAGAATGGGTGAACTGGTATCCAATGCAGTCTGCTGCGATTTCACCGATCTTGAACAGCTTAAAGCAGCTGGCGTTGAAGAGGCTGATGTAGCAGTCGTTGCTGCCGGTTCGCATCTTGAAGATGCTGTTTTAGCGATCATGAACTTAAAAGAATTGAACATCTCTTTTATCTTGGCTAAGGCTAAAAACCGCCGCTATGCCAATATCTTAAAGAAGATCGGTGCTGACAGAGTGATAACACCGGAAAAAGAGATGGGCTATCGTATGGCTAAATCATTGCTCATGCGAAATATTATCGATGTTGTGGATATCGACAATGAATATTCGATCATCGAGATCAAAGCTCCCACATCCTGGGTCAATAAGAATCTGGTCGAACTTGATCTGCGCAACAAGATGAATATCAACGTTTTAGGCATTAAAACTCTAAACGATGAACATTTGAATATGAGCCCTGATCCTTATGAGACGATCAATGATACTGATCATCTGCTGATCGTCGTCAAAAAAGAGATCTTTGCCAACAATGACGAACTTGAAAGGATCGGTGAAGATTAAATGACATACGTTTATACACCTAAAGGAACTTGTTCAAGAAAGTTTACTTTTGAGATAGATGAAAACAATATAATTAAGAATGTAGAAATAGAAGGGGGATGTCCGGGCAATCTGAAGGGTATATCAAGAATCATCAAAGATATGCACATCGATGAAGTGATTGAAGATTTTGACGGAGTTTTATGCGGAAATAAGCCGACTTCCTGTCCCGATCAGATCGCTCAGGCTTTAAAAGCGTACAAGAGGAATGAGTAGATTATCTTTTATAAATAAACATTTAGGAAAATACCGTTATTTACTTTTAAGCATTATAATTGCTACGATCATTTATGCCGGGATCAATCTTTTATCCAGTTTGATCTTCAGTTTCGTTATTGATAACGTCATCGGCAACTCAGCCATTGAAAATCCTTTAATGGCTTTTTTAGCATCCATTTTAGGTGGTGTTGATAATATCCGCAATAATTTATGGATCATGGCTATCGTTTTAGTCATCGTTTATATCTGCGTCAATCTTTTGATGAGCTACAGGCAAAGGATGCAGGGTGTGGTATCTGAAAAACTTGTGGAAAATATCCGTAATGATCTTTATTCTCACTTGCAGATCCTGCCTTATGCCTATCATGTCAAGACCAAAAGCGGCGAGCTGATTCAAAAGTGCACAAGCGATGTGGATATGGTCAGAAGATTTTTTGCTGGTCAGCTGTGCGAGATCTTTTATATTGTCGCTACAGCTATCATCGCTTTAAGCGTCCTCTATTCGATCAATCTAAGACTGGCTTTGATCGCTTCGGTTTCTTTGCCGATAATCTTTCTTTACAGTTATTTCTTCTTTAAGCAGGTCCAAAAACAGTTCTTACTTTCAGATGAAGCAGAAGCATTCATGTCCGATGTTATTCAGGAATCTTTAAGCGGCATCAGAGTCATCAAAGCCTTTAACCGTGAAAAGTATGAAGTACAAAGATTTTTGAATACTTCCAAGAAATATTCGGATATAACCTATAAGATGATCCAGTATCTGGGCTCTTACTGGTCATCAAGCTATGCCATTTGTCTTTTGGGCATTTTGTCGGTTGTAGTGGCTGGCATCTTTGCGGTAAGAAGCGGAGAGCTGACTATTGGTAATTTTACCGTCTTTGTATCATATCAGACGATGATCCTATATCCGATCAGACAACTGGGCAGGATCATGACCGACTTTGGTAAAGTGACCGTATCCCTGAAAAGACTTGTCGATATCATCAATGAAGAAGGGGAAGATCTGATCAGCGGTGAAAAACCTGATCTTTTAGGTGATATTGAATTTAAAAACGTTTCGTTCTCTTATGATGAAGATCATGTCGATGTCTTAAAAGATATTGATCTTTTGATCAAAGAGAATCAGACAGTCGCTCTGATCGGTCCGACCGGCAGCGGCAAGTCAACGCTTATCTATCTTTTATCAAGACTCTATGAGCCATCTAAAGGCGATATCTATATCAATCATCATAACCTTAAAGACATCAATAAAAACTATCTAAGAGAAAACGTCGGCATCGTCTTGCAAGAGCCTTTCTTGTTTTCAAGGACGATCATGAGCAATCTAAAGATCTCTCGTCCGGATATTGATGAAAACGAGATCTATGATGCAACTTCGATCGCTGCTGTACATGATGTCATCAAAGAATTCGATCAAGGATACGATACGATCGTTGGCGAAAAAGGTGTCACTTTATCCGGCGGCCAGAAACAAAGAGTAGCGATCGCCCGTACTTTAGTCAAAAAGACGCCGATCCTCATCTTTGATGATTCTTTGAGTGCAGTCGATACGCAGACTGATGCCAAGATCCGCAAGAGTTTAAAAGAAGTCTTCAACAAGTGCACGACGATCATCATCACCCAAAGAGTAGCCAGTGCCAAAGATTGTGACAATATCTTCGTTATCGAAGATGGAAGAATCACCCAAAGCGGTACTCACAAAGAACTGATCCAAAAAGAAGGACTTTATAAGCGTATCAATGAACTTCAAACCAATACAGAAAGCGAGGTGATCTGATATGGCCAATAAATTCGAAGAAAAAGATTTTTCAAACGAAGGACTGAATCTGGGGGTCTGGAAAAAGATTGCCGGTCTTTTTAAGCCGTTTTATAAAAAACTGGCTGTACTGATCGTCTTGCAGATCGTCATTGCCTTCAGCGATGTGTTAATGCCTTATCTAAACAAGATCAGCATCGATAATTTCGCCAGCGGAAACGGTAGTGATGAAGAACTGATGACTTTTATCATAATCTATCTTTTGATCATCGTTCTGATCGGCATCATCAACTTCATCTATTTCAGAGTGGCTGGCAAGGTGGAGATGGGTTTTGCCTATTATCTTCGTGAAAAGTGTTTTAAAAGGCTTCAATCATTGTCCTTTTCTTACTACGATGTAACCCCGACCGGCTGGCTTTTAGCTCGTCTTACCAGCGATATTGCCCGTCTAGCCGAAGTTTTGGCCTGGTCGATGGTCGATCTGGCCTGGGGTATTCCGCTGATGATCTTTTCGGGCATCATCATGTTTTCGACAAATGCTGTTTTAGCCTTGCTGATCCTTATCGTCGTACCTCTTTTGGCCTATGTATCATATATCATGCAAAAGCTGTCTTTAAAGGCTTATCGCGGGGTGCGCAAAGCCAATTCCAAGATCACCAATTCTTTCAGTGAAGGCATCAACGGTGCCAGGACGACTAAGACTTTAGTTTTGGAAGAATACAACTATGCCGATTTTAAAGAAGATACTAAAGAGATGTATAACGTATCTGTTAAAGCTGCCAAGATCGGCGGTACTTTCAGACCATTAGTCAACTTTATATCTTCGCTAACTTTAGCTTTGATCATCTGGATCGGCGGCGGCTTAGCCAATAGCGGCATTATCGGTTTTGGCACTTTGATGATGTTTATTCAATATGCCCAGCAGTTCTATGAACCGATCCGTTCCATTTCCATGATCATGACCGATTTTCAGATCGCTCAGGCCTCTGGCGAGAGGATCATCTATCTTTTGGAATCAGAACCTTCGATCAACGATACCCCGGAGGTAATTGCAAAATATGGCACGATCTTTGAGCCAAAAACGCAAAACTATGAAGCGATCAAAGGCGACATCAGCTTTAAAAACGTTACCTTTGAATATATTAAGGGAGAAACGATCTTAAAAGATTTTAGTCTTGACATCAAAAGTGGTCAGACGATCGCTCTGGTTGGTGAAACCGGCAGCGGCAAATCGACGATCGTCAATCTGATCTGCCGTTTCTATGAACCATGTTCTGGGGAACTATTGATCGATGGCATCGATTACCGTAAACGCTCGATCGGCTGGCTACATTCCAAGCTTGGTTATGTCTTGCAGGCACCGCATCTTTTCAGCGGTACGATCATGGATAATGTCCGTTTGGGAAGACTTGATGCCAGCGATGAAGAAGTATATGAAGCCTGCAAACTTGTCAATGCGCATGATTTTATCATGAAGTTTGAAGACGGTTATAATACTGATGTCGGAGAGGGCGGCTCCCGTCTATCGACCGGTCAAAAACAGCTCATCTCTTTTGCCAGAGCCGTTTTAGCTAACCCAAGCATCTTTGTCTTAGATGAAGCTACTTCTTCGATCGATACCGAAACTGAAAGGATAATTCAGTTCGCTATCGAAAATATTATGAAAGACAAGACCTCTTTAGTCGTAGCTCACCGTTTAAGTACGATCGTCAATGCTGACAGGATCTTAGTCATTCAAAAAGGCCAGATCGTCGAAGATGGCACCCATGAAACACTGATAGCTTTAAAAGGCTACTATTATCGTCTATATACCAATCAGTTCAATGAAGAACAGAATTCTAAACTGATGGGCGGTTACGATTACGGTCTTTAAGTTTCAGCCAGACCTTATGCGGTCTGGCTTTTTAAGTTGGATAAATATTCTTGTCTAAGAGCGAAGATATGTTAAAATATCTTTATGGTTAAAAAGAATATCTGTTATTTAGCTATTTTGTTGATCTCGGTATTTTTGGATCAAATATCTAAATTTTTAGTTGTTGCCAATATCCCTTTAAACGATGAGATCGTCTTATTGCACGGCTTTTTTTCTTTGCATTATGTACAGAATACCGGCGCCGGTTTTTCGATCTTGGAAGGGCAATTCAATCTCTTTTATATCCTGACGATCTTAGCCGTGATCATGCTGGCATACTTCTACTTTAAAGCCAAAGATGACGAGAAAGTTTTAAAGGTCAGTCTGATGTTTATGATCGGCGGAGCTTTAGGAAATTTCATCGACCGTTTGCGTTTGCGCTATGTGATCGATTTTTTGGATTTTTATATTTTCGGTTATGATTTTCCGATCTTTAATATTGCCGACAGTTTTTTAACGATCGGAGTAATATTATTCATCTTAGCTTATTTATTTGAAATAAAGGAATTGAAATGGAAGAAATAAGAATACTGATCACTGAAGAAAATGTCCGTCTAGATGCTTATTTAGCCGCTAACAGCGAACTTTCAAGATCCAATATCCAGCGTCTTATCAAAGAGGGCAAGGTGTTGGTAAATGGGCAAGAAACAAGCTCTAAATATAAGACACAATTAAATGATGAGGCCCTCATCTATTTTGATGAACCGGAAGAATTAGAGATCAGACCTGTCGAAATGCCCCTAGACATCGTTTATGAAGATAACGATCTGATCGTCATCAATAAACCGAAAGGCTTAGTCGTCCATCCAGGCAGCGGCAACTATGATCATACGCTCGTGCACGGTCTTTTGGCTCATTGTCATGACCTCAGCGGCATCAATGGCAAACTTAGGCCCGGGATCGTCCACCGTATCGATAAAGATACTTCCGGTCTTTTGGTCTGCGCCAAAAATGATAAGACCCACATCGCTTTAAGTGCCCAGTTAGCCAATAAAGAGTGTTACCGCAAATATGTCGCCATCGCCAGAGGCGTCTTTGAACATGATGAAGGGATCATCGATGCCCCGATCGGAAGAGATCCAAAAGACCGCCAGAAAATGACGGTCACCGACAAGAATTCTAAAGAAGCCATCACGCTTTTTAAAGTCTTGAAACGTTTTGATGACTCTACGCTGGTAAGACTCGAATTGAAGACCGGCCGTACCCATCAGATCAGGGTCCATCTCAAATATATCAACCATCCGGTCTTAAATGATCCTAAATACGGCAAGACTCATCTCATCGATGACAGCGGCCAGTATTTACATGCCTATTATCTCAGTTTCATTCATCCGACTTTAAATAAACGTCTGGAGTTTGAGATACCGCTTCCTCTTTATATGGAAGAATATATCAAAAGAAAGGAGAAAGGCTATGAACCAGAATCTTTATAAGTTATATCAGCTTTTATCATTTTTTGTGATGAAGTTTTCTTATAAAAGTGCTCAGGTACCCAACATGAAAAAAGAAGAGATGTGGTTATTCAATCCGACTCATCGCTTCTATCCGATCATCCGTCTGACCCTCAATTCGATCGAACAGGTCGATTTTGAAGCAACCCGGATCGATGAAACTGTCGCATTGATAAATAAACGCTTTAAGACTAACGGGCGTTTTCTCGATATCCATATCGGTCATGACACGATCTTAGAAAAAGAACGCTATGACAGCGTGGCGCTCGATATCGACTATTATGACGGGATCGAACTAAGCGATTATTATCCAGGACTAAAAAATGTCTTGCATCCGGTAAGTGATCCTAATTTAGAAATCAGGGAGATCATCAGCGAGATCAACGGTTATACCATCAAAGCCAAAACCCAAAGAAGAAACCTTAAAGAGAACAGACCTTATGTAACTTATGCGACTTTGATCATCTGTGTTTTGATGTATTTAGTTAGCTATTATCTAAGTCAAAACTATGGCGAAGTCAATACCTATATCTTTTTAGGGGCCAATTACGAGATGTTTACTGTCGGACTTTGGCAGTTCTGGCGGCTTGTAACGGCAGCCTTCTTGCATGGGGGCATCATGCATCTTTTGATGAATATGCTTTCTTTATATGTGATGGGTCCTTATCTTGAAAGAGAGCTTGGATCATTGAAATTTGGCATCATGCTTTACGGGTCGGTGATCTTGGCTTCTTTGACTTCGATCTTATTTGGCGGCAATGGCGTATCAGTCGGTCTTAGCGGCGGGTTATACGGACTTATGGCCATCTATCTTTTGATCGGTTATAAGAATCATACTTTAAACAATTATGCTACTATGCAGATCGTCTTGATCAATGTTTTGATCAATTTCTTGGGCGGTGTTGATGTTTACGCCCATATCGGCGGTTTTATTGCCGGTGTGATCCTTTATTATGCCATGTTTGAAAATCCGCTCTTTACCGCTTTATTCAGCTTTATATTAGTAATACTTATAGCCAAGGTCTATATGACTGATCTGATCGAACCTAAATATGGCGGTACTGATACTAAAGTTATCGCTATGTATCGTGATTTCGGCATGAATGGCTATGCTGACTTTCTGGAAGAGCGCTTATATGATGTATATCAGAATAAATAACAGGGGGAACTTATGAAAAAACAAAATGTGATCAGCTGGGATCAATACTTTATGGGTCTGGCCCATCTTAGCGCCATGCGTTCTAAAGACCCTAACACAAGTGTCGGTGCAGTGATCGTCGATGATAAGCATCGTGTCGTATCGATCGGCTATAACGGTATGCCTTACGGCTGCAGCGATGATGTCTACCCATGGGATAGAGAAGGAGATCTTTTAGATACCAAATATCCTTATGTCGTTCACGCTGAACTCAATGCCATTTTAAATGCCGGCCGTTCCTTAAAAGACTGCACTTTATATGTATCGCTTTTCCCATGCAATGAATGCGCCAAGGCCATCATTCAATCAGGCATTAAAAAAATCATCTATGAAGATGATAAGTATGCCGATTCTGAAACGACAAGAGCTTCTAAGAGAATGCTGCAAAGCGCCAATGTTGAATTGGTAAGACTCGATTACCGCATCGATCTGACTCTCAACATTTCTAAAGATCTTTAAAACCTTCTTTTAAAATAACTCTCATCTTTTTAAAAAGAGCCTTTTCACCGTTTTTGCTTAAATAGGTCAAAAGATAAAAGAATTTATCATATTCTTCTTTCAGGATGAAATCAGTTATCGGATGATCGTTTAAAAAGTATTCTAAAGGACTATTAGTTGTATAGTCCTTTTTTAAATAGATCTTGGCCGCCGCTATCCGATCGCAGATACTCTCTAAGATATATTTATCCGGCATTGAAATTCTTCTGTTTAAAGCGTAAGGATCATACCAGTATTCCAAATGATGGCGGTTATGTCCTTTATGATGCAAAAAGATCAGTGAATAGCCTTTGTTTCTTCTTTCGTTACCGATTGGCGAGCGATAACCTAAATAGTATTTGGCACTGATAAAGAATTCGGTAGGCGAGTATTTGGAAAGATCGTGCAAAAGACCTTGTTTATAAAGGCCGCTTTTGAAACAATACCACATCACCAGATGGCGATGATAAGTGATGGTGATAAAATGACGGATAATTTTCATAAAACCATAGGAATTATAACATATATTCTTTAAAATTATGCTAAAATAAGTAGGTATGAACAGACACGAACTTAGAATCAGACTGATGTTTACCATCTACCAGCATCGTCTTTTACATGATGATATGGATAGCCATATCCTTGATAACTTTGAAGTTGACAGTTTAGAAGATCTGGACCCTTATTTTAAAGATCTTCTGAAACTGATCAAAGATAATGAAACTGCCTATATCTATAAGATCAGCGAACTTCTTCACAACTGGTCTTTTAAGCGATTGAACTATGTCGATCAGGCTATTTTATTGGTTGCTGCGGCGGAATTCGCTGCGGGAGTCAATGCTAAAGGCATCATCATCAATGAAGCAGTCAATATCGCTAAAAAATACAGCGATAATGATTCATTCAAATACATCAACGGAGTCTTGGATCGTTTATGATTACACTTAGTGTTTTTGATACACTGAACTATATTAAAAATATCATCGATACAGATAATAATTTAAGAAACATCATCGTAAGCGGGGAGATCAGCAACTTTCATAAACACACTTCCGGCCATCTTTACTTTTCTCTTAAAGATGATAAAGCGAGAATAAATTGTGTAATGTTTAAAAGTTATACGACGACACTGCGTTTTTTGCCTAAAGATGGAGATAAGGTCTTGATCAAAGCCACCGCTTCCGTTTTTGTGAGTTCCGGACAGCTGCAGTTATATGTAAGCGAGATCAAAAAAGATGGTATCGGCGATCTTTATATCGAATTTGAAAAACTTAAAAATAAATTGGCGGCCCAGGGTCTTTTTGATCCTGCTCACAAGAAAAAAAGTCCGCTCTATCCAATGCGTCTAGCGATCTTGTGCGGGGAGAAGTCGGCAGCTTTAAGCGATATTGAAACCTGTCTTAAAAGAAGATGGCCTTTAGCTTTTTATGATGTCTATCCCGTTTTGGTGCAAGGACCATTATCAAGTGATGACATCATCAATACTTTAGATAGAGTTGATGAAATGGATTATGATGCCATCGTTTTGGCAAGAGGCGGAGGGTCGATCGAGGATCTCTGGTCTTTTAATGATGAAAAGCTGGCTCAAAAGATCTTTGCCCTTAAGACCTTTATCGTGACCGGCATCGGCCATGAACAGGACTATACCATTGCCGATTTCGTCGCTGATCTAAGGGCTCCTACACCGACGGCAGCCATCGAGCTGATTACTCCTGACATCAAGGATATCCGCTCTTTGTTAAAAACATATAACGAACGGCTTATAAACAGCGTCAATAAAGAATTGTCGCTTTCTATAAAACGCTATGATTCTTTGTCGCAAAGACCTCTTTTTAAACAAAGATATTATTTGACCGATAAGCAAAGCCAGTCTTTGGACTATCTTAAAGTAAGGCTTTATAATTATCAAAATGTCTTTATTTCCGTTAAGAGGGATCTTCGGCATTTAAAAGAGATGCTTTTAAAATCAGGTATGAATATGACTGCCATTCAAGACAATCGCAAGCAAATCTTTTTAAATCGTTTAAATAGTGTTATAAAATATAAGTATGAAACAGAGGTCAATCGTTTAAAGCGCAACCAGATCCTGCTTAAAGCTTATGGGGTGAGTGAAACCCTTGGCCGAGGTTATGCTTTAGTATCCAAAGATGACAAAATCATCAAAGATATAAAAGAAGTCAAAACAGGTGATATATTAAATATCAGACTTTCTAAAGGCAGACTTGAAGCTATAGTGAAAGACAAAGGTGAAGAAGATGAAATTTGAAGATGCAATGCAAAGACTTGAGGAGATCGTTAATCTTTTAGAAAGCGGTAAAGTTGATCTTGATGATTCTTTAAAGCTTTTTGAAGAAGGTCTTAAACTGACTAAAGAATTAGATGCTAAACTTAAAGTTTATGAAAAGAAGATCGAAGATCTGACTAAAGAGGATAAAGAAGATGAATGATTTTGAACTCTTTATCAAAGAGTATTTTTCACATTTTAAGGCTTCAAGGATCAAGGAAGCGATGTATTACAGTTTAGCGGCTGGCGGCAAGCGCTTCAGACCGTCTTTGATCTTTGCGGTGCTTGAAGGTTTTAAGATCGATCCTAAAAAAGGTTATCATGCTGCTTTGGCACTGGAGATGGTCCACACTTATTCTTTGATCCATGATGACTTGCCAGCCATGGATGATGATGATTACCGCCGGGGCAAACTCTCTTGCCATAAAGCTTTTGATGAAGCGACAGCGATCTTGGCAGGTGATGGTTTATTGAGTGCGGCTTTTAAAGTCATCTGTGATGATAAAGAACTAAACAATGATACCAAAGTAGCTCTGATCAGTGATTTGAGTGAACTTTGCGGGGCAAACGGCATGATCTACGGCCAATGTTTAGACTTAGAAGCTGAAGCTTCACAAAGCAATGATATTGCCGATCTATATGAGATCGATGACTACAAGACCGGCTGTCTTTTCAAATGCGCGATGCTGATGGGAATGCGTATTGCCAAAGATGAAGCCAATTATGACTTCTATGATACATTCGCTCATAAACTTGGCCGCATCTTTCAGATGCAGGACGATCTTTTTGATATCATTAAAACATCTGAAGAGATGGGCAAACCCTCTCAAAGTGATCTTAAAAATGCTAAACTGACCGCTTTAAACTATTTTGACAAGGATAAACTCATTGCACTTTTAAATACTGAATTTGCTGAGCTGCATACACTTTTGGATAAACAAAACTTTAATACTGAATACTTAAAAAGATTAGTTGACAAGATCAAGGAACGTTAAGATGAATTTAAGCGAGATCAAAAATCCGGAATTTATTAAAACATTAAGCGAAATGGAATTAAATGACCTGTCTTTTGATATTAGAGAACTCATCATCAAGACAGTAGCTAAAAACGGCGGTCATTTGATCTCCAATTTAAGCATGGTCGAAGTTACGGTAGCCATGCATTATGTTTTTAATGCACCTTTTGATCATTTCATATTTGACAGCGGCTATGCCTGTTATGCCCACAAGATCCTGACCGGACGCTCGCAAGGCTTCAAGGATCTAAGACGGATGGAAGGCGTCAGCGGCTATATCGCCAAAAACGAATCACCTTATGATGAAGACGAAGCTCTTCGGGCTGGCGATTCTTTAGGCATTGCCTTAGGACTGGCTTATGAGCGTTCTTTAAATAATACAAATGAAGAGATCGTTGCCGTGATCGGTGAAGAAGCGATCAACAGCGGCAGATCTTTTGAGAATTTAAAACTCATCGCCAGAAGCAATAAAAAAGTCATCATCATCGTCAATGACAATGCTGATTATGAAGCTAAAAGTGAAGGCGGTTTCTCTAAATTTGTCAATAATTTACGCTATTCCAGTGAATACTCCAAGATCAAAAAAGATCTCAAGGAAAATCTTGGCAAGAGTGATCTGGGTTTAAAGATGATCTCTTCGATGTCTTCGATCAAGAATTCGATCAAACGCAAGGTGACTTACGGCAGCCGTTTTATCGATCTGGGTTTTGACTACGAAGGACCGATCAACGGCCATAATCTCACTGAACTGATCAAAGCTTTAAATAAAGCCAAGACTGAAGATAAGCCGATCATCATTCATGTCCTCACCAAAAAGGGCAGAGGCTATGAGCCTTTAGAAAGCGGTCTTAAGATCGAAGGCAGTTTATCTCAACCCTTTAATGTAGATACTTCCAAGACTTTAAGCACTACTCCCAAAGGCTATCGTTATACTAATGAAATAATCGTTTCCAAACTGCATGATCTCATCAAACAAGACAAGATCATCGCTATCATCAATTCATCACAAAACAATTATGCTTATAAAGCTCTTTTCTCGCATGATCGAAGTAAAGTCATCGATACGATGATCTATGAGAGTTCTTCGTTTCTGATCGCTGCTAAGATCAGAAAATATCAGCCGGTCATCGTGATGTCCTCGCTTTATCTTTTAAGAGGTTTTGATGAACTACTCAACTATATCATCAAACCTAATCTTAAAGTTACCATCATCCTGACCGATGCCTTTTTAAATGCCTACGAAGGCAAAGGCCATCAGGGTATCGATACCTATGCGATCTTGTCTTTATATGACAATGTCAAAATAGCCAGTGCTTATTCTTATGATTCAATAAATACCCTCATCGATAACAGTTTGAATCATGACGGTCCTTCTATTATCTATATCGAAAACTCAGCCTATAAGATCAAAGAAGACGACATCAAGATCAATGATGCAAACTGGCATTATGCTTTAAAAAAAGACAATGATCTATTAGTGATCATCACTTACGGCAACAGTGTTAATGAACTTAAAAAAGAGATCGAGATCAATGAACTGCCGATCTCCTTGCTGAATGCTGTCTACCTTGACTCGCTTGATGATAAGGCTTTAGATGAAATTATCAAACGCAAAATACCATTACTTGTTTATGAGCTTAACAGCAAGACCAATTCCTTAGGCCAAAAGATCCAAAACTATTTCAATGCCAAAAAAGCCCAAAACAAGCTCTCTTTGATGGCTTTGGATGATGACAGAGTAGTTTGTGATGCTAAAAGTAAGATCAAGACCTTTAAAGAGATGGACTTTAAAAGTATAATTAAAGAGATCAAAAATTTATGATAAAGAGTTTATATATTAAAGATTACGCCATTATAGAAGAATTAAATATCGATTTTAAAAACGGATTGAATATTTTTCTTGGCGAAACAGGCAGCGGTAAATCGATCATCATCGGAGCGATCGATCTTTTAAGGGGAAGTCGAGGGGATACTTCTTTGATCCGCAAAGGTGCCGATAAAGCTTTGCTGGAGGCTAGTTTTGAATTAAATGATCATTTTAAAAAGACACTAGCGGATGCCGAGATCGACTATGACGATGAACTGATCGTAAGCAGAACGATTGGCGAGAAAAGTACGATCAGAGTCAACGGCCGGATGGTAACTTTAAACTTTCTAAGAGAACTTTTTGATGAAGAGATCGACATCCATTCGCAAAAAGATTCCCAGTATCTTTTTAAAACAGCCAATCATTTAAAACTGCTGGATACTTTTTTGAATGATGATGACTTATTATCTGCAGTGAATGAGTCTTACAAACGATATGCCAGTCTAAAAAAGAGTTATGAAGACTTTTTAAACAATACTCCAAACAGCGATGACATAGACTATTTCCGCTTCCAGATCGCTGAGATTGATAAAGCAGCTTTAGATCCTTTAGAAGAAGAGGAACTTTTAAAGCTGGAAAAGAAGATCAAGAATTATGAAAGAGAATATAATCATCTGCATAACGCTTTAGCTTACTACAATGAAGAAAAGGGGATTAAGGAATCTTTATATGAAGCAATCAGAGAACTGGAAGGGCTTGATGATGAAACGGAACTTTTAGAGAAGTTATACAATCATCACTATGAATTAGAAGATCTTTTTGGAAAGATCGAAGATCAGTTAGCTTCGCTTGATCTTTCTGAAGAAAGGATCGATGAGATCCAGGACAGGCTCTTTGAGATCAACAAGCTTAAAAGAAAATATCATACCGATATTGAAGGTATTTTACGTTACAAGGATGAACTTTTAGAAAAGATCAAAGCTTTTGATGAAAGAGAAACTTATTTAGCTGAATTTGAAAGTAAAGTCGAGGCAGCTTTAAACGGTTACATGAAGGAAGCTGATCTTTTAAGTAAAAAGAGAAAAGAAACAGCTTTAAAGCTTAAAGAAGCCATCATTAAAGAAGTCAGTGATCTTGAATTAAAATATTTTGACTTTGCAGTAGCTTTTAAAAGAAGTGAATTAAGTGCTTCGGGGTATGATGATGTCATCTTTATGATCTCGACCAACAAAGGCGAAGAGTTAAAGCCTTTAAATAAAGTTGCCAGCGGCGGTGAAACCAGCCGGATCCTTTTGGGATTGAAGTCGATCTTCAGCCGTTTGATGAAGATCTCTTTGGCAATCTTTGATGAGATCGATACCGGCATTTCCGGCAAAGCGGCTGGGGCAGTCGGTTTAAAGATGGCCAAGATAAGCCAAGATATGCAGGTCTTAGCCATTACTCATTCGCCAGCAGTAGCCGCTTATGGCGATCATTTCTATGAAGTTGTTAAAGAAACTTTCTCTGATAAGACCACTACTTCCATCATTCCGCTTGCTAAAGATAAAACGGTCGAAGTGTTGGCTGTGATGATCGCTTCGGATATTAGCGATAATTCGCTTTTAATGGCTAAAGAGTTATTGAATAAAGCACAAAGTATAAAGGATGAGTATGCTGGTAAGTGAGGCGATCAAAGAATATCTTAATCATCTGGTAATCAATGAAGCCCGCAGTCAAAGGACCTATGAAGCTTACCGCATCGATTTAGCCAAGTTTAAGGATTATTTTGAAGATAATGGGATCAAAGATATTGAAATGATCGATCTGAGGGCTTTAGAGGGCTTTGTAAGCCATCTTGGCACTAAGTATGAAAACAGTACTGTCAATCATGTCAAGACGGCTGTAAGGGGCTTATTTAAGTATTTGAATCGCCGCTATGATCTGAGTGATCCAACAGTCAATCTGAATATCCACCGCAGCAAGAAACGTTTGCCGATCTATTTGACGATAGAAGAAACTGAAAAGATCTTAAATTCCTTTAATGATGATCTTCAAGATATCTTTGAGCACTGTCTTTTCGCTTCGATTTACGGCATGGGTCTTAGAGTTTCCGAATGCTGTGATCTCTTATGCAGTCAAACCAATCTAGATGAAGGGGTCTTGCGGGTATTAGGGAAGGGGAATAAAGAAAGAATCGTTCCTATACCATCAAAAGTAAAAGAGATCATGAAACGTTATTTTATAGAAGTGCGTCCTTTGTGGTCTAATAAGAAAGAAAACGAGAAATATTTTTTCATCAATCATCTTTCCAATCATTTAAACAGGGTCTATGTCGAAAAGATCATTAAAGAAAGGGCTGCTCGAAACGGCATTAAAAAGAAGATAACCCCTCATAAACTGCGTCATTCTTATGCAACGCATCTTCTAAAAAACGGGGCTGATCTAAGAGAAGTACAGGAACTCTTAGGTCACAGCGATATTTCAACTACCGAGATCTATACTCATTTAGAAAATGAACAGATCCGTTCTACCTATTTAAAGGCACATCCCTTAGCTAACTATAAAGGAGGAAATAAACATGAATAAAAGAGCATTTGTGATCGTGATCGATTCATTAGGAATAGGCAGTGATGAAAAAGCCTATCTTTATAATGATGAAGGGGCCAATACACTAAAACATATCTTTGAAGCTACAAGCGGCCATAAGATACCTAATCTTTGTCATTTAGGACTGAATCATTTATGTCCAGTCAAAGATAATCCTAAAAGCAATCAGTTTGCGGGTTATATCGCTAAACTGCATGAAGCCAGCGTCGGTAAAGATACGATGACAGGGCACTGGGAGATGATGGGACTAAGGATCGATCAACCATTTATTACTTTTACGGATACCGGTTTCCCTAAAGAGCTGATCGCTGAACTAGAAGCCAAGACCGGTTATAAGTATATCGGCAATTATGCTGCATCTGGCACAGAGATCATTAAAGAGCTTGGCGAAAGACACATGCAGACCAAAGAGCTGATAATTTATACATCAGCTGATTCTGTCTTACAGATTGCAGCTAATGAAGATCTGATCGGTCTTGATGAACTTTACCGTTGCTGCGAGGTGGCCAGAGAGATAACTTTAAGACCTGAATGGCGTCTTGGCCGGGTAATTGCCAGACCGTTTGTAGGCGAAACTAAAGAAACCTTCACAAGAACGGCCAACCGTCACGACTATGCCTTAGATCCTTATGGCAAGACAGTCTTAGAAAGTCTTAAGGAAAACGGCTTTGATGTGATCAGTGTCGGCAAGATCAATGATATCTTCAATACTAAAGGCATCACTAAAGCGATCAAGTCCAAATCTTCTTTAGAAGGCATGGATCAGACTATCGAAGTAGCTAAAGATGATTTTAGAGGCTTATGTTTTGTTAATCTAGTTGATTTTGATGCCAAGTGGGGACATCGCCGCAATGCCGAAGGTTATGCCCAAGAGTTGAGTGATTTTGATGTAAAACTCGGTGAATTATTAAAAGTGTTAAGAGATGATGATCTGTTGATGATCACTGCTGACCATGGGAACGATCCGACCTGGCATGGTTCAGATCACACAAGAGAATATGTACCGCTTTTAGTTTACCGCAAGAGCAATACTGGTTTTGGCAATTTAGGTATGCGTGATACATTTGCCGATATCGGTGCCACAGTAGCTGATATGTTTGATGTCACAAACCCTGGCTATGGTCATAGCTTCTTAGGGCAGATCTTATAATTGATCAGTTTAATGATCTATCAATAAATCTTGCATAATATACATTATGCGAAGTAATAGTTAATAATAACAGCCAACGCTTAGTTGGCTGTTTTATATGATATACTATTTAACTAAATCTTTTAAAGTTTTAGAAGCTTTAAATCCTGGAACACGAGTAGCTGGGATTTCAATCTTTTCTTTTGTTGAAGGATTGATACCAGTACGAGCTGATCTTTCTTTTACTTCAAATTTACCAAAGCCGGAAAGATCTACTTTACCGCCATCTTTTAAAGTTTCGCTGACAGTAGCTAAAACTACTTCTAAGTATTCGCCGGCAGCTTTTTTAGTTAAACCAGTCTTTTCAGCAACAACTTCAACAAATGCTTTCTTATTTAAATCTTTAGCCATTTATATTTACCTCCTTTATGACTATTTTCATTATAACTTATCATCATTATTATTACAATAAATCAGGTTTTTTAATTCATTTATTAGTGCATTTACTTGATCCAGCGTTAGTTCTTTGACACCAGAGGCATTGGCATGACCGCCGCCGTTATATCTTTGAGCTATCTCGTTGACGATATAAGCTCTTTGTGAGCGCAACGAACCATCATAAGTCCCCTTTTCATTTTGAGTGAATAAAGCCCAGATACGATGTTCTTTGACACCGCCTAACTGAGCGACATAATTGCGGGCGACTTTAGCTTCAATATTACATTCTCTAAGATCTTCGTCATTGATGATGGCATAAGCCAATCCGTCTTCAAAAACAGATTTATGACGCATGTATGAACAATATTTAAAGATATGTTCACTGACATCGAATACTCTGGTATTGAGTTCATAGATATCGATACCTTTTTCACACAAAAAGTAAGCTGCTTTAATGGTATTGGCACTGACTGAAGCCGTTTTGAATCCGATCGTATCAGTCAAAAGACCGCTATAGAGATATTCAGCCGCTTTTTTAGACATCTCAAGATCTTTAAAGGCTTCAGAGCTTAAAATATCACATAAGAACTCACAGGTTGCTGCCGAGTCTTCTTTGACGAAGTTGTGATCGGCAAAATTATCGACTGGCGGATGATGATCGATCTTTAAAGTTTCTTTGGCTAAAAGATAGCGCTTGTCATCAACACGATCCTTCGTTGAAGTATCTAAGATGATCGCTAAAGAGTCCTTTATGATCTCATCGCTTGCTTCATCAAGATATGGATAGACATCATAAGTTTCTGTACCTAAAGCATAGATCTTTTTTAAAGGAAAATTGTCTTTGAGATAAGTCAATAAGCCAAGCTGCGATCCGGCAGCATCGCCATCAGGACGAATATGTCTGAAGATCGTGATCGTATCGTATTTTAAGATAAGCTCTTTGATCGTTTTAAAATCCATCTTATAGACCTAAGATCCTTACCGTATCACGGGCAATGACTACTTCTTCATTAGTCGGGATGACAAAGACTGCTACTTTAGAATCATCTTTAGAAATACGGGCCTGTTTGCCATGAATCGTAGCGTTGAGATCATAGTCAATGCTTAAACCAAGCGATTCAGAAGCCGCTTTTAAGATCTTTTCACGCATAGCAGCGTCATTTTCGCCAAGACCGGCTGTAAAGCTGATCGCATCGACATGGCCTAACTGCATGACATAGCCGCCCAAGACATTGATGACACGGTTTACATATAATTCCTGAGTAAGGATGGCTCTCTCGTTGCCGTTTTTAGCTGCTTCTTCAACATCACGGGCATCACTGGAGATACCAGATACACCTAACATACCGCTCTTCTTATTTAGATAAGTGTCCATCTCATCAGGAGTGCAGTTTAACTTTTTCATCATGTAAAAGACGACAGTCGGATCGATATCGCCTGATCTTGAACCCATCATGATACCGCCTAAAGGTGTAAGACCCATAGAAGTATTGATACATTTGCCGCCTTTGATAGCAGTGATCGATGCTCCATTGCCTAAGTGACAAGTGATAATATTAAGATCTTTGATATCCTTTTCAAGCAGCTCAGCCGTAACACCAGCAACATACTGATGGCTTGTGCCATGGGCTCCATAACGGCGGATCTTATAGTCAGTGTACCATTCATAAGGTACTGGGAAAAGATAAGATTCCGGAGTCATCGTCTGATGGAAAGCTGTATCAAAGACAAAGACATGGCCGATATTCGGCAAAGCATCTTTGAAAGCACGATAGCAGACCAAATGAGCCGGGTTATGAAGCGGAGCCAATTCACAAAGTTCATCAACCTTGGCGATGACATCGTCATCAACTTTTACTGAACTGTCAAAGTAAGCACCGCCTTGTACGATACGGTGACCTGCTCCATTGATCTCGCTTAGATCTTTGACGATGCCGTATTTTACCAAAGCCTCTAAAAGCAGGTTGACGGCTACACTGTGATCTTTGATCGGTGTGTTGGTAGTGATCTTTTCCCCATTGACCTTGATCGTGAAGATCCCCTCTTCTAAACCGATCCTTTCGGCTACACCTGATGTCAGCACTTCTTCGCTTGGCATGTTGAATAACTGGAATTTAAGTGAAGAACTGCCTGCATTTACAGAAATAATTTTAGACATTTTGTACCCCTTTCCTAAACTTAACATCACTATTTTAACAAATATAATCAAGAATGATTATCGATCTTTTCAAGATTCATAATATAATCATCCACTCTTGGATCATTTAACTCTTTCAAGCTTTGATATAAAGACCTTCTGGCTTTATAATCCTCATACATCTTTAATTTATCTTCATATTCTAAAAGCTGTTTATAAGCCCGGTTGATAATGTCGGAAACAGCCGTTTTAGAGATATCAAGATTATCGGCGATCTCAGACATCGAGCAATCATCATAAAGATAATAACTCAAAACTTCTCTTTGTCTTTCCGTAAGCAATTCCCCATAGAAATCTAAAAGATAATTGCCGTCATCCTTATTTAGATTCATTTTCAAGATCCTCAATAATACTGTAAAGATAAAGATCCAGATCAAAGAGTTCTAAATCATCGACAGTTTCGCCTAAAGTGATAAAGAAGACCGGAACATTGATAAGATTCTTGATCGCTATGACGATGCCGCCTTTAGAGGTACCATCCATCTTGGTAAGTATGATACCTGAAAGATCAGTCACTTCATTGAATAATTCAGCCTGTGAGATGCCGTTTTGTCCAGTCGTTGAATCGAGGACAAGCCAGGTGTTATGCGGTGCGCCTTTGATCTCTTTGGCGACGACTTTTTTCATTTTGGCTAACTCATTCATCAAATTGACCTTGTTTTGAAGACGGCCGGCTGTATCACATAATAAAATATCAATATCATTAGCCAGGGCATAGCGGCAGCCATCGACTAAAACACTCGAAGGATCACGGTTTTCAACGCCTTTAACGATTGGCACCTCCAGTTTTAAAGCCCATTTGTTTAATTGCTCAATGGCACCGGCTCTAAAAGTATCGGCAGCTACTAAAGCTACTTTTTTGCCCTGATCTTTAAAGTATTTAGTCAGCTTGGCGATCGTAGAAGTCTTGCCAGAGCCGTTGACCCCGACTAAAAGGATCACGGTCGGACCTTCAGTATTGTAGATGATCTCTTTTTCATCGCTGCCGTAGATCCTTTTTAAGACATTTCTTAAGATGATAAAGACATCACGCTGGGACATGGCGATGTAATTGCGCATCTCTTTTTGAAATTCATCACAGACCCGATTGGCTGTCTTATAGCCAAGATCAGCCTCCAAAAGCGTGATCATCAGATCTTCCAAAAAAGTATCCTTGTTGATGTTGCCGGAAGAAGTGATGATCTTGAGCTTCTGTGAGATCTGTTTATTAGTCTTGGAGAAGCCGCTTAGATATTTATCTTTATCCTTGCCGGTTATTTTATCTTTTATTGCATCTAAAAATCCCATCAGTTTTCTACCTCGCTTTTATCAGCCATCTCGATCGCATCGACAAGCTTAACCTTAAGCATCTGCGATACCCCTCTTTTTTGCATCGTCACACCATATAAGACATCACATTGAGCCATCGTACCAGGACGATGGGTAATGATGATAAATTGACTGTCATCTTCAAAACTGCGGACATATTTGGCAAATCTTTCCACGTTAGCCTGATCCAAAGCCGCTTCGACCTCATCAAAGACGATAAGAGGTACCGGACGGATCTTTAAGATCGTAAAGAGAACACAGATCGCAATGAGCGTCTTCTCACCGCCAGAAAACAGCCTGATCGACTTGACTGATTTGCCAGGGGGCTGGACATCGACATCAATGCCGGTATTGAGAATATCATTGGGATCTTCCAAGACCAGCTTGGCTTTACCGCCGCCAAAGAGGGCTCTGAATGTATTGTTCAGTTCAGCGTTGATCTTATCGAAAGTATCTTTAAACTGTTCGACCATGATCTGATCCATCTCTTCAATGGCATTCAAGATCTTATCTCTTGATGACATCAAATCATCATAACTGCGCTTAGTCAGATCGTAGCGTTCATTGATCTTGCTATATTCTTCGGGAGCTTCCATATTGATATTGCCAAGCGATTCGATCTCATCTCTTAAACGCTTGACTTCATCTTTGGCATTCTCATAATCTTCATCGACATTCACATTAGCCAAGGCATATTCATAAGTCATCTTATATTCGCTTGATAATCTTTGCAGATCATTGTCAAGTTTAACTTTGATGACTGCCCCTTGCGCATTATAACGGTTGGCATCATCCTGAGCCTTTTCAAGTTCATTTCTGATCTGTTTTATCTGAACTTCTTTTCGCTCGATATCGCCTTTTAAATGATTGCGTTTATCTTTAAGGGCATTAAGCGAAGTATTAAGTTTATCACGGGCAGCATATTCCCTGTTTAAACGCTCAACGATGTCATCGCTGATCGTTGTATTGTCGCAGTCTCTTTCTTGGTCCTGCGGAGCTAAAGTTTCAAGATCGCTTTGCAGTTTTTCATACTTCGCTCTTTTGGCATCGACGACTGGCTCTAAAGTAGCGATGGCGATCCTGTTTTCCATGATGCTTCGGTCGATCTGATCTTTTTCTTTGATGATCTCGTTATATTTTCTGATAGATAGCTCATGTTCAGCTTCATAGCTGACAAGTTTCTTTTTAATGTCTTCTAATTGTGAAGAAGCAGTGATGAGTGAGAGGTCGTTTTTACTCTTGCCGCCAGTCATGGAACCGCCCCGATTGACGACATCTCCTTCTAAAGTAACGATACGGTAATTATGTTCTAAAAGAGCAGATAGTTCATTGGCACTCTTTAAGTCTTTGGTAACTAAGATATTGCCCAAAAGAGCGTCCCTGATGATCTCATATTCTTTTTCGCAATCACAAAAGTCGCTTAAAACACCGATATACCCTTCCGAGTTTTCAGCTATAAACAAGGCCTGATCGTTGACTTTGCGGCGTTTCAAGACAGAGCATGGCAAGAAAGTAGCTCTGCCGCTGCGGTTGCGCTTTAAAAAGGCGATCGCTTTGCGGGCACTTTCTTCATTCGTGGTAACAATATGATAAGTACTGCCGCCTAAAGCGACGCTGAGAGCTTCTTCATACCCTTCTTTAGCAAACAGATTCTGGCCGACGACTCCCATTACACCATAGAAGGCTTCTTTATTCTCCATGATCGCTCTGACACCGCTTTGAGAATTAGCGCCAAAAGGATCTTTGAGAAGGTTTTCCAAAAGTTCCTTGCGGTTTTCAAAACGTCTTAAAAGATTAGCTGTTTCATCTTTCTTGAAGGAAGCTTCACTTAATGCCAAAGCACATTCTTCCAGTTTATGTTCATTGATCTCTATTTCGGCATTCAATTTAGCCAAACGATCAACACGGTCTTCATATTCGCTTTTGGCTTCATGTAAAAGATCTTTTAAATGCGTGATCTTTTCATCAATGTCACCAGTCCTTATGGCATAACGTCTTCTTTCATCGATCTCGACTTTTCTGGTTTCTAAGATCCTGATCTCATTTAAAGTCTTCATCAGTTTATCCTGAGATAGATTTAATTCTTTTTCTAAAGCATTCAATTCCTCTTTGGCAAATCCGACATTGTTTTCATGGACCTGGATAGAAGCCTTATGCATCGTGACAGCTGATTCAAGGTCAAATAATTGCCGGTTTACTTCTTCGATCTGAGAGGATAAAAGATCGATCTCTTTGACAAGTACTGCTATCTCGATCTCTTCCAGGCGGGCTTTCTTTTCTTTATAGAGTTCTGCCTTGCGGGCTTGCCTTTTTAGTGGCGATACCTGTTTTTCTAATTCATTTAAAATATCGTAAGTGCGCTCTAAATTGTCTTTAGTGCGCTCTAAACGATTGATGGCTTCATTTTTACGTTTTTTATATTTGGCAACTCCGGCTGTTTCTTCGAAGATAGCCCTTCTTTCATAAGGTTTAGCTTCTGCAAAAGCCGAGATATTACCTTGTGAGATCATCGATAAAGAATCTTTGCCAAGACCGCTGTCAAGTATCAGATCGACGATGTCTTTTAAGCGTACCTGACGGCGATTGATAAGATACTCTGCATCCTGTTGACTGGCATAGATCCTTCTGGTTATTTCGATCTCTTCTTCATCTGCATTGAGATAATGCTTGCTGTTGTCGAAAACCAGCGTTACTTCCGCTTTGTTTAAGGGACGGCGATTTTCGCTGCCAGCAAAGATGACATCGACCATTTTTTCCCCACGCAATGATTTGACGCTTTGCTCACCCAAGACCCAGCGGATCGCATCGGCGATATTGGACTTGCCGCAGCCGTTTGGCCCGACGATACCGGTAACACTGTTTTCAAAATTTATGACGACTTTATCGGCAAAGGATTTAAAACCTTGTATTTCAATTCTTTTTAGAAACATTCTGCCTCCTTTGTTTATTATATCAATAAAGAGCTTATTTTAAAATGTTTAAATCCTCTTCATCTAAAATTCGATAATACTTATGGACGCCTTCGATGCCTTCGTTAGATACTGGCTCATTTTCAAGAAGTCTTGTCGGACCATCTGAAGAATTGACTATCTTGAAATGATCGCCACGCAGATCGACAAGATCATAAGTATGTGCTTTATTATACTTTTCTTTTAAATACGAAGCGATCGGATCGATCTTTAGATACATCAGATCCCGTTTGCCATAGCTAAGACGATAGACAGCCGGAAAGAAACCATGACGTTTATAAAAACTGTCTTTTAATCTTGTGATCTCAAGATCGTTCAGTTCAAACGATAAGATCACCGCTCTCGCCTTTAAACTGTATAAAAACTCTAAAGCATAGGAATTGGCTACATTAAAATTAGCACTGACGATCACATCTTCTTTAAGAGAGCCTAATTCGGAAACGATGAGTTCCTTTTCATCTGAATCACTATCCCTTTTAACGTTTGCTCCGATCAACGGCAGATCGTATTTTCTGGAAAGTTTCTTAGAAGCCGTAGCGATCAAAAGATCATTTCTTTGGATCTTCTTCAAAAGTCTTTCATCATTTATCTCGACAATATTCAAAATATCATGACAAGCAGTTAAATCTGCTTTTTCATAAGTCTTTTTGCCCTCTTTTTTAACAGCCGTCTTTTCACTCATGAATTGAGTGATCGCTTCACGTCTGGCCTTATTGATCAAGCTGACTGGCATAAAGACATCGTCTAAACTGCCGCTGATACTGAAAGCTTCATAAGGAGTGTCGTTCAATTTGGCCAGCTGTCTTTTAAAAACAGCATCATCGCTTAAAGAATTTTTCGCTTGCGGCAAGATATAATCACTAATATAAGTAATAGAATCAAACTCATCAGCAATCCGCAATTTAAAAGGTTTGCCGATCTTGGCTTCATAAGTGATACTGATCTTTTCTTTATAAAGCGGTCGCTCAGTGATGACTTCATCTAACAGCGCTCTATCGGAAGTCTTATAGACCTTGGTGCCTTTGGCTACCTTTTGTGAAAGATCTAACTCTACGATCTCGCCTTTTGAAGCACCGTTTATGAGTTTATCATTCTTATAGATCTTATTGGCAATAAAACCATACTCTTCTTTTTGATCGATCAGTCTGATGCCATCACCTTGTCTAAGCGTATCAAAAAGTCTGATCTTGACTTTGCCTTTATGATAAGCGATCACTTCTGCGATCATAATACCGATATGATTAGGACGATATGGATTTAAGATCGTTTCAATCTGGTCTTCAAAGGCATAGCCTGAACTGAAACCTCGATTAAACATCAGTTTAAGTTCTTTTAAAGTGTCGGGATCAAGATGATAGGTTTCACCTTTATAATAAGCATCGATCGCTTCACGATAGACTCTTGTCACTAAAGCGACATATTCTTTTCTTTTCATGCGTCCTTCGATCTTGATCGAGGCAACATTCGCTTCAATCAGTTCGCTAAGATGCTCAAGAGTATTGAGATCTTTGGGACTTAGCAGATACTCATCATTTGTTTTGATGAATGTTTTCTCATCTTCATCATATATGCGATACTGCAAGCGGCAGCATTGAGCGCAGGTACCTTTATTGCCGGATCTTTTAAACATCGAGGAAGACATGAGGCACTGTCCGCTGTACGATATGCATAAAGCGCCATGTCCGAAAACTTCCACTTCAAAATCTCTGGCAACTTCTTTGATCGTCTTAAGATCGGTTTCTCTGGCTAAAACGATCCGTTTTAATCCCAGTTCATAAGCTTTTTTGGCCGCCTTATAGTTATTGATGTTCATTTGGGTCGAAGCGTGAAGTTCAAGATCAGGAAAGAGCTTAGATACAAGATAGATCAGACCAAGATCAGAAACGATCAGGGCATCGATCCCGTTATTATAAAGAAATTCCACTTCTTTGATAGCGGCCATGAGCTCATCTTCGTTGAGCATCGTATTCATCGTTACATAAGCTTTACGGTTGAATTTATGACAAAGCTCAATAGCCTCAATAACTTCCTCATGATCAAAATTAGCCGCAAAGGCCCTGGCACCAAAATGTTTCATGCCGAAATAAACCGCATCGGCGCCATTATAGATCGCCTGATACAAGGCTTCAAGCGAACCGGCTGGTGCCAAGAGTTCAATCTTCTTCATCGCTGAACTCCAAGGCCAGGCCGCCTAAACTGGTTTCTTTTAATTCCGGCGAGAGTTTTTGGCCGGTATAGTTCATTGAATGAGTGACCATATCAAAAGTTACGAGATGTTTGCGGAACTTTAAGAGATTCATCGATAATTTAGCGGCATCGAAACTTCTTAAAACAGCCATGGCATTGCGTTCAATACAAGGGATGATCACCATTCCAAAGACCGGATCACAGGTAAGACCCAAATGATGTTCAATACCGATCTCGGCGGCATATTCGATCATATCTAGTGTACCGCCTTTCAAATAAGCGATCATAGCCGCAGCCATTGCACAAGCCGTACCGACTTCTGCCTGACAGCCTCCAATAGCGCCAGCGATCGATGCGTTCGTCTTAACAAGGTTGCCAAAAATCCCTCCGACCATCAATGCTTCTTTAAGTTTAGCGATCTTTATCTTTTTATCAAAGTGAGCATAATACATGAGCGAAGCGACGATCCCGCATGAACCTAAAGTCGGAGCTGTTGCCACGATCTCACCCATAGCGTTCTCTTCACTGGCGGCATAGGCATAAGCAATCAGTTTAAGATCTTCATCATCTTTATTAAAGGCTTCTTCATAAAGTTTTTTGGCGCTTCTTGAAACCTTTAGACGATCGCTGATGATCCCTTCGGCATTAAGCCCCCTTTTCACACTTTCAAACATCGCCTTTAAAACATCATCAAGATAAACTTCCAGATCGCTTTCATTTTCCCTGATGTAGTCTAAAAGCGAGAGATCGTGTTTTAAAAGATGATCTTTGATCTTTTCAAAAGTGTTTTCTTCATAAACTTCCTTATCATCATCGGTCGGATATTCAGCGATCCTGATAGCGCCGCCGCCCAGTGATTCGCCATGCCACAAAGGAAACCTTTTTTCTAGACTAAAACCTTCAATCGTCATCTTATTAGCAGTATCGCCACTAAAATCCTTAACAAAATTGATCTTGCAGTTATCGCCAAGACAGCGTTTGATGATCAGATCAGTCTTATGTCCCTTCCCGCTGAAAGCCAAAGAACCGTAGAGATTGACGATATATTTTTCGCTTTCAGGAAATACTTCTTTATAAAGTTTAACTATCCGCATCGGACCGATCGTATGTGAACTGCTGGGACCATAGCCGATACGGTATATATCTTTGATTGCCTTCACTTTAAACCCCCATAATATCTAAAAGCAGCAGATCTAAACGCTCTGCAGTATCGATCACATCACCGCTTTTGAACCTCTCGTCAAATAAAGCTAGTGAATACAAGATCTTTAAATAATCCGCATCATGAAAACGTCTGATCGCTTCAAAAGTCTTGTTTAAACGATATTCAGAACGGATATTCAGTTCATTCATTATCTCGTTATTATTAAGACCTTTATCCAAGAGTATCTTCACAGAATTCATAAAACGGAACTGCGAAGCGATTGAAGCGATGATATAGGGAACAGATACATTCATATATAAAAAATCATCAATGATCTTTTTGGCTTCTCTAAGATCTTTATTTAAGATAGCGGCTGTCAGTTTAAAGACATTGCCTTCCACATTCAAAGCGATCAAAGCTTTTAAAGCCATCAGATCAAGTTTATCAGGATAAAGCTTCAAAACTTCGATATCTTGATAAAGATTAGTCAGTTTACCATCGGCATTATCCAAAAGATAAGCTATCATCTCATTATCAAAATAGGCAAAATTCCTTTTAAGCAAAGTACTGCCCTCTTTTTTAAAGTTATATTCACTCAAAGGATCAAAATTTAAAACCCGGGCATTTTTAGAGAGCCTTTTATAATTATTTAAACGGGAATCAAAGTTTAATGCTTCAGCATAGATGATGAGTTCGATATCTTCGGATGGATGATCGATGTAATTATAAAAGATTTCCAGATCTTTTTCTTCTTTGTCTTTATAACCGGACGTTAAAAATAGCGGATCTTTTAAGATAACTGCTTTTTTGTCAGCGAAAAAATTATAGGTAAACAGTTCGTTATTCAAATCCCGCAAGGAAAAAGTCGAAGAATTGCCGTCATAGCTAAAAACAGCTGACCCTTTGATCTTGCCTTTATTCAAGATATTCGCTATTTCATTTTTTAAAGCGTGTTTTTCTTCGCCTTTTAAGAGATATATCACTTAGTTATTATACCAAATTCATGGTTGCCCGTAATATAAAAATTAGCGAACTTGCCAAAGATGATCGCAATGTCGCCGTTTTCTTTGGTGCAAAGATAAGGGATCTGCCACTTGTCTAAACGCTCGATCACCTCTTTGTGAGGATGTGCATACTGGCCGGATGTCGAGATCAAAGCCAATTTTGGCCTGAAAGTGTTGAGAAACACATCAGAAGTCGAAGTATTTGAACCATGATGAGCTGCTTTTAAAATATCGATCTTAAAGCCATAATATTTATCACAAAGATCACTCTCGCTTAACTTAGAGATGTCGCCGCTAAAAAAGAAATTCAAACCATTGATGTCAGTTATATAGACCGAAGAATTATCATTGGCATTATCATAGATCTTTTCATTGATACTTTTAAGAGTATAACTTTTCGTTTGAACATCTTCGCCGTTTAATACCAGGTTTTTGACATCGAAATCCTTTAAAAGAGCTGCGATATTGCCAGAGTGGTCTTTATCAAAATGGGTAATGATCAAACGGTCCAGACTATAGACCCCTCTTCTTTTCAAAAACCTCTTTAGCTTATAATAATTATATTCACTGCCGGTATCGATGAGTGTGTTATCGGTATTGTTTATTGAAGTGATATAGATCGCATCGCCCTGCCCGACATCAATCATCGTTACATTGGCATAATAATTAGAGATATTGCTGAGAACAAGCAAGAATAATATTATTAGTTTTAATGTTTCACTTTTGATCCTGAAACTTTTAATAAACAAAAGATAAAAAGCTATCACCAGCATAGATAATTGGCCTCTGACAACGATAAAACTATTGAGATCATTCAATATTTTAAAGCCTTCAAAGATAAATGACGGCAGATCAAGATAGACTGAAATGATCGCCAAGACACTGAATAGTGCCGTGATAGACATGATATATTTAAAAAAGAAAAGCGAGATGACATCCACCTCATAAAACAAGACCGACTGCAAAATAAGGATCACGGCTTTAAAACTGTGTTGACCTTTGTATAAAAGAAAAAGCCGCAAAGCAAACGGAAAGATGAAACTGTAGGAATAGATGCTTTGAGGATTATATAAAATAAAAAGGAGGATCGAAAAGGTCAGGATAAGATCTTTGCGTTTGATAAAGTTTTTCAAAAGCACTAAAGATGCGATACGTATAAATGTATAATCGATGTCCCAAAGATTAAAGAATACAAAAAGAGCAGCCAAATAAGCCTTGTCTTTAAAAATGAACTTGAACAGTCTTAAAAACAGCAGATATAGAAAATAAGCGGATAAAAAGATATTGAAATCTTCATCCCCGTATAGATCAAATAAACTGTATTTTAAAAATTCCGCTGCATAACTTTTTTCATCAGCGATCTTTAGATAAAGATCGCTGCGAAAGTTAGGAATGTGGAATAAAAACTTGGCTTCATCAGCGACATAATAGATATTATCAATAGGATCATTGCCCTTTTCACTAAACTCATCAACATAGATGACATCGCCGATCTTAAACCCATCACTTCCTTTGAGTTTAAGATCATACAATAGCCCTTTAGCGATATAACCATTTTCTTTGATGGTCTGGATCACAAAATGATTAGTCTTGATGTCCATACTGCTAGCTCTTAGCATTACAAGCAACACCACTCCCAAAAACAAGCACAGTTCCCCTTTATCTCTTCCTTTTAAAATAAATAAGATCAAAACGATAAAAGTTAAAAAGTGCCGGACATAAAGAAGGATGAGGATGTAAAGAACGATCTTTAAAAGATCGCTAGAGGCAAATATCGTCAAATATCGCTTCATACTTCTTTTCACCGATGCCTTTTACTTCCAGCAATTCTTCTAAGGTCTTAAATCCGCCATGATCATTCCGATAATCAATGATCCTTTGGGCCAGGGTTTCCTTGATCCCTTTTAAAGTGCAAAGCTCAGCCAGCGAAGCCGAATTGATCGATATCTTTTGCTTATCCATCTTTTTAGGAATCGAAATAATACTGTTTGGTGATGGTATCAGGCTTAGATTTATCATCGCAAGATCGCTTTCTTCCTTGATGCCAGCCAGATTTAAAAGATCGTTCGTGGTTTTAGTACCGTCTGTATGATAGATGCCCGGCCTTTCAACCTCCCCTTTGATCTCGATCAGATAATCGTGCTTTTCGTTTAAATCGATACTTTGATAATTGAAATGACCCAAATATAAAGAAACTAAAAGTCCTAAAAGCAAGACTATCTTAAGCATAGACTTCTACCTTTATTTCTCTAAAAGAGTCGCCAAAACGGTAATAAACCTTATAAATGCCGGTTTTAGAAAGATTGACCTCATGATAATCGATAGCGATCTTTTGATCGGTCTTGATATCCTTGCTTAAAAGTTCGATCAAAAGTGAAAGGTCAGAATTTACTTTGATCCTGACATCTTTGATGCCCTCAACGAGAGGTTCTTTTGAATCATCATCAGTTTCCTTATGGATCTCGACCTGTGGTCTATCAGTTTCGATATAAACCCTTTCGATGATCTTTTCTCTTTCCTTTACGTTGATCAAAAACTCGACACTGCTCTCACCGGCTTCATTTGCGGCAAAGAAGCGGTATTTGTAAGTGCCTTGCTCATTCAGATCAAGATCGCTCTTATAGTAAGTTTTGACATCGTCTAAAGCGATGACTTTAAGATTGTTAAGGGGTTCATAGTATTCATCTCCGACATAAAGATCGACTTCTTCTTTTTTAAGAAGAACGATCGGTCTTAGATCGTTGCTTAGATCAAAAGCCTGTCTTAAAGAAAACAAGCGATCTAAATAACAGATACCCGAAACGATCATTAAAGCTAACACTATAATAAAAAGAATCTTTCTTAAATACATGCATCTACCTCATATATTTATAGAAAGATCAAGACTGAAATCCCAAAAGAAAAGAGTGTTTTTTTACACTCTTACTTAACCGATAGGATCTTGACTTTATAAGGTTTATCGACTTTCACTTCGACCGTTGCACCGACTTTTTGATCAAGGATCGCTTCCGCTAAAGGTGTAACGTTAGAAAGTTTGCCGTTTAACGGATCAGCTTCGATCGTACCAACGATAGAATAAGTATTCTTGGTATGAAGCTCCAGATCTTCAATCTCGACAGTTGATCCGACACGAACATATTTAGAACTCTTGTTATCCTTGATGATCGATACATTACGGATCATATTTTCTAATTCTTTAATACGGGCTTCGACCTGAGCCTGACGATCTCTGGCAGCATCGTAGTCGGCATTTTCCGATAAGTCGCCCTGAGCACGAGCGGACTTAAGTTCTTCGATGACTTCCGGTCTAACCACATGTAATAGATTATCTAGTTCATTTTTTAAATCCTGTAAACCTTCTTCGGTCACATAGAATTTTTCATCTGCCATTTTATTACCTCCGCAAATCAATAAAGATTATACTACTTTTTGAGCGATTATACTACTAATTTTAGTAACCAGAAGATCGATCGCTACATAGTTATGCCCGCCTTCCGGTATGATGAGATCAGCATACTTTTTAGAGGGTTCGATAAATTGTTCATGCATATCTCTGACTGTCGTCAAATACTGATTGACGATCGAATCAAGGGTACGCTTACGTTCGTTGACATCCCTTAAAAGACGACGGATAAAACGTACATCGCTTGGTGTATCGACAAAGACTTTGATATCCAAAAGATCACGGATCTCCTTGCTTTCAAGGACGAAGAGCCCCTCTAAAATGATGACGTCGCTGTAAGTAACGATCTCGGTCTTATGAGAGCGGGTATGATTGACATAATCATAGGTCGGTTTTTCAATATCCTTGCCGCTTATCAGATCATTTAACTGTTTAATAAGCAGTTCATGATCAAAAGCGAACGGATGGTCATAATTGGTCTTGACCCTTTGAGCCATCGTTAGATGATCCTGATTTTTGTAGTAGTCATCCTCCTTGATGATGACTACGGAATTAGTCTTTTCAAAGGTATTGTAAAGAGTATGAGCTATAGAAGTCTTACCCGAAGCACTGCCTCCGGCGATTCCGATAATAACTGGTTTTTTCATCATACCTCCTTAATAACAGGTCAAATAGCGGTCCACATTGGCCTGATGTTCGCTGTAAGTCTTGGCATAATAGACCGTGCCGTCACCGCATACATCAGCCATGAAGTAATAATAGTCATTATCTGCGGGTTGCAGCGTAGCGATCAGGGCATTGGCACCCGGATTGACGATCGGTGTTGGCGGCAAGCCGGCATAAAGATAAGTGTTGTATGGCGAATCGTAATCAGCATTATATTCGCATTCTTTCCATGAATCGCTTTCTTCAAGGTCGATCGCATAACAGACAGTTACTGAAGAGCCTAAAGGCATATTATCTCTTAAACGGTTATAAAAGACACCGGCGACATTTTGCATATCTTCAAAAGAAGATGATTCATACTGAACGATCGAAGCTAAAGTAAATATCTCATGAACTGATAAAGATGCCTTTTCAAAATCGGCGAGATGTTCATTATAAAAGCTCAAGGTCCGATCCAAGAAAGTGCGGGTTATCGTTTCAACATCTGTTTCCCGATAGAATTCATAAGTATCCGGGAACAGATACCCTTCTAAAAGATAGCGGGCATCATCGCTAAAGATCTCTTCGGTCAAAAAAGGATAATCATTCATCAAACTTCTGACGACATCATTATCATTCCAGTATGCCAAAAGTTCTTCTTCACTGACATCAGTGACTTCGGCAAGTTTGGCAGCATAATGTTTAAGCCACTCGCCTTCGACAAAAGTGATGGAAACGGTATTTTGAATAGCGTTGCTTTGATCGCTCAAATAATCGACGATCTCTAAGACCGGCCAGTTTTTATCAATCTCATAACTTCCGGCATAGAAACTGGTCTTATGAAAAAAACGGCAGTAATAATAAGCGATATTGCCGTTTTTAATGATGCCTTCATCACCTAGTTTGATAAAGACATCCTTGCTGGCGGCGCTGTCCGGTACTTCAAAAACGACTGTTTCACTTTCGGAGGTGATCGGATCTAAAGAATTAAAGACTAAATAGACGGCTAGAGCTCCCAAAAGCACAATAATAGAGGCAAGAGCGATTATTATTCTAAAGATCTTCTTATTCTTCATTTTCATCCTCAAAAGCTTCTAAAACTTCATTTATTATCTCTAATTCTTCTTCACTTTCAACAGCGAAGATATGCCCGTCATCATCATATTTAAAAGGATAGAGTTCATCCTTGTTTTCATGGTTATAGATGATCACATACTTGTTTTCATCATAGTCAAAAGTAAAGAGGATGTTCATCTTTACTTCTTTGCCGTTTTCATCAGTTATATATATAGTATCATCCATTAAAATTACCTCTTTTGATCTAAGTATGTCTGCAAGATATTCATAGCTGCCAGCTGATCGACCTTGCTTTTACGTTTTTTAGCATTGGCTCCGGTGGCTTTTAGAGTATTTAAAGCCATTACTGTCGTCAGTCTTTCATCGATAAGAATGACTTCGATCTCCCGCTCGTTTTCTAAAACTTCCTTGAATTCCATGGAAAGCTGGGCCTTTTCTCCTAGATCGCCATTCATGTGTTTAGGAAGACCTAAAACGATTTTCTTGATCTTATACTCATCAATATACTTTAAAACGTGATCGACAGCCGCATCATAATCACCTTCCTCAAAACGGAAGGTTTCCTTCATCGTAGCGATCTTTTCATTGCTGTCGCTCATTGCAACGCCTAACGTCCGGCTGCCCAGATCAAGACCTAAAATACGCATCAGTCATTATCCAGATAATAACGTACCAGTTCTTCAATGATCTCGTAACGTTCTACTTTCTGGATCTTGGTACGGGCATTTTTATGAGATGAAATATAAGCAGGATCATTGGTGATGAGATAACCAGAAATCTGATTTACTGAGTTATAGCCTCTTTCTTCCAAAGCTGCTTCAACCTCTTTTAAAAGTTCTTTAATGTTTTCTCTTCTTAAAAGATCAGCACTGAAAGCCATTGTTTGATCGATATTCTTTTCCATAACGACAATCTCCTTTCAATAATTTTATAACAGATATTATTGAAAATAAAGTCCTACAGGACTTCATTTTCGATCATTTTAAAGATGTCATCAAGATTATGCAGATTTTTGCCGCCGCCTTGAGCTAAGTCAGGACGTCCGCCGCCTTTTCCGTCGCATAATGCCGCCGCTTTTTTAACTATATCACCGGCCTTTAAACCTTTAGCGATCGCTTTTTCGCCTAAGGCACAGACCATAGTCAAACGATCGTCTTTTAAAGAAGCGACAAAGACCAGACCGTTTAAGCGATCTTTCAGGTTGCTGGCAAAATCTTTGATATTTATATCGTTGTCATCCAAACGGTATAAAAGGTATTTAAGACCATCTTTTTCTTTAGCTTTGTTTAAAAGTTCCATTGCTTCTAAATTAGCCAGCTTGTTTTTGAGTTTAGCAAGTTCCTGATTTAAACTCTGATTATCATTCAATAAAGAAGCGATCTTAGGATCGATGGCATTGGTGTTTTTAAGACCAAGGTCTATAGCTACTTTTTCAAGATGTTTTAAACTTTCGTTAAACAGGTTGTATGCTTCGTATTTGGTAGTGCACTCGATACGGCGAATACCTGATCCGATCGATTCTTCGGAGTTAATCTTAAAGACACCTAATTTCTGAGTGTTATCGACATGTGTACCGCCGCAGAATTCCAAAGAAACATCACCCATTTTAACTACTCTTACATCATCTTCATATTTTTCATCAAATAATGCGATGGCATCAAGTTTTTTGGCTTCATCGATCTTCATTACCATAGTAGTTACCGGATAAGCAGCCATGACCCACTCATTAACCAGATCCTGGATTTTATTAAGATCTTCAGTACTGATCTTTTCAAAATGAGTAAAGTCAAAACGGGCATACTTGTCGCAGACATAAGAGCCGGCCTGGGCGATATGATTGCCTAAGACTTTGATCAAAGCGCTTTGTAAAAGATGGAGCGAAGAATGGTTGGCTCTGATCTTTTCACGGCGTTTACCATCGATCCTGGCTTTTAAAAGATCGTTTTCTTTTACTTCACCATCAATGATCTTCACCCGATGCAAAAACTGACCTTTCGGCGCTTTATTGACATCGATGACTTCAGCCTTAAAGGAGTCGTTTTCCAAATAACCGATATCGGCACACTGTCCGCCGCTTGTGGCGTAAAACGGTGTCTTGTCAAGGACGATATCGCAGAGATCTTCGCTTGTTTGAACCCTTTGACCATCTTTGAAAATAGCGGTAACTTTACCTTCTGTTTCATAAGTATCATATCCGACAAAAGTGAAGGAAGCATCAAAATCCAAGAGATCTTTAGACTGATTGTGCATTGATTCAAGCGTTCCTCTTGAAGATCGGGCCATTTCTTTTTGTCTGGCCATACATTTTTCAAAACCTTCCAAATCGCATTCAATGCCTTTATCTTTAGCCACTTCCATAGTTATCTCTTTCGGGAAGCCATAGGTATCATACAGTTTAAAGATCACATCCCCTTTTAAGATTCCGTCTTGAACTTTGCCAAGCTCTTCTTCAAGCAGTTTTTCACCGTTATTCAAAGTTGTAAGAAACATCTCTTCTTCTTTTTTGATCAGTTTTTTAATAAAGTGTTTCTTTTCTTCAAGATAAGGATAGAAGTCATCCATGATCTCAACTACCGTATCGACTAATTCATACATAAAGGCTTTATTGATGCCAAGATCCCTTGAGAAACGGGAAGCTCGGCGCAATACTCTTCTTAAGACATAGCCTCTGCCTTCATTTGAGAAAGTAGCGCCATCAGCCAAAGCGAAAGTGATCGTTCTGATATGATCGGCAATGACTCGATAAGCCATCTTTTTATCGCCTTCATAAGGGTATTTAGCGATCGTTTCACATTTATGGATGATCGGTAAGAATAGATCGGTATCAAAGTTGGTTTCACCATCCTGGATCAAAGCGACCAGTCTTTCAAGACCCATGCCGGTATCGATATTCTTTTGCGGCAGTTCTTTAAAGTCTTTACGGTCAACTCCTTCTTTAGCATCATATTGGGAAAAGACGATATTCCAGACCTCAACATAGCGGTCATTCTCTTTTTCTTCAAAGAATAATTTTTCTCCTTCATGATGAGGGTCATATTTTTCCCCACGGTCATAAAAGATCTCTGAATCAGGTCCGCAAGGTCCCTCGCCGATCTGCCAGAAATTATCTTCAGTCTTTAAGATATGTGAAGGATCGATGCCGATCTCTTTGGTCCAGATCCGATAAGCTTCTTGATCATCGATATAGACTGAAACATAAAGTTTATCTTTATCAATGCTCATCCATTTTTCATCCGTCAAAAACTCCCAGGCAAATTTAAGGGCATCCTCTTTAAAATAATCGCCGATCGAAAAGTTGCCGAGCATTTCAAAAAAAGTATGATGGCGGGCTGTTTTGCCGACATTTTCTATATCATTGGTACGGATCGATTTTTGAGCATTGCAGATCCGGTTGGAACGGGGTTTCTCTCTTCCGTCAAAGTATTTTTTCAATGCCGCCACCCCGGCATTGATCCAAAGCAAAGTCGGATCATTGACCGGTATCAGACTGGCTCCCGGTTCTACCATATGTCCCTTAGACTTAAAGAAGTCTAAAAACATTTTTCTGATTTCATTCCCTTTTAACATCTTCATATTCTTTACATCCTTTTCAAACATGCACTATTTTATCACAAAAGTTCCTGGTTATAAAACTTCTTGATGAATAAATCTAGTGAGGTCTTGCGGATCTGCATATTCTTTTTATAGCCGCTATAAAAAATTTCCGGTTCACTGATGATAAAAAGCTTGCTGGAAGCTCTTGATACTGCGGTATAAAGCAGATTTTTATTGAGCATGTGAATTTGTGATCTTGACATCAGAACAAAGACGATCGGATATTCACTGCCTTGAGCTTTATGAATGCTGATGGCATAAGCCAAAGCGATATTAGCCATGTCATCTTTGGTATATTCGACATATAGATCATTGAACTTAGCCACCATGCCGAAAGGATCGTCTTCAAAATCGACGATCGTGCCGATATCACCGTTATAGACATCATCAGTGCTTTGATTTTTAAGCTGCAGGATCTTGTCATTGATCCTGAAAGTCTTGTATTTGGTCTTGAATTCCTTCTTAGAAGGATCGTGGGGATTATAGATATCCTGTAAAAGATTGTTTAAAGAATCGATGCCCAGATGACCCTTATACATCGGTGCTAGAATCTGAATATCATTAAGATCAAAGCCTTCCTCAAGAAAACTGTCAATGAGATCGAGCAGGACTTTTTTATAGTCATTAGCTGCTTCATCGATAAAGAACACATCCTTTTTATACTTTTGAAAATCCACACGGTTTAAAAGAATGTCATTGGCTAAAGCGATGATATCGCTGCCGCCTTCTTGACGATAGATAGTCTTTAAACGGGTCACTTTAAAGATCTCGCTTTTTAAAAGATCCTTCAAAAGATTGCCTGAAGCCACACTTGGCAGCTGGTTATCATCACCGATGATGCAGATCCTTTTGATATTGCCTAAAGCGCTGATCAATCGGTAAAAGAGGACATTATCGACCATTGAAAACTCATCGATGATCAAAACATCCAAAAGCAAGGGATTTTCTTCATTATAAGAGAAAGTATTGGTTTCTTTATCCCATTTAAGAAGAGAATGGATAGTTGAAGAACTGACATCACATAACTCGTTCAACCTTTTGGCAGCTCTTCCCGTCGGGGCGACGATATGGACATCATAAAGCGGATAGAGGGTCTTGAGGCATTCACTGATCGCTTTAACGATCGTCGTTTTGCCAGTCCCCGGTCCACCGACTACAAAAGAGATCTTGGCAGAAAAAAAGTTTTCGATAGCTTTAAGCTGATCATCGTTATATATGATGCCCTCTTCTTTTAATAGACTCTTTAGTCTTAAAGCTAAAGCTTCTTTGTCAAAAGTACAGGAAACATTATTCTCACACATAAATCTGGCGATCGCATCTTCGGAACGATATTCGAGATAATTATATAATCGCCCGTCCTCTTCAATGATCGTCTTGTCTTTGATGGCGTCAGCTAAAGCTTTATCAAAATCACCGTCCCGATGATTTAAAAAAGCTTTTTTTAACTCAAGATATGAAAGATAGGTATTGCCGCTTCTAAAAGAAAGGTCGCTGCTAAGATAAGCCAAAAGAGCACTGTTGCCGATCTCTGAATCCAAAGGAAAGGCCAGTTTTTGAGCCAGTTTTTCACACTTCAGATAACCGATGCCGCTGATCTCAAAATAAGGACGGAAAGGATTTTCATTTAAGATGATCTGCGTATTCTCTTTATATGTATTGATGATGCGGCGGATGTCTTCGTTGCCAAAGCCCATCTCAAAGAGAAAATAATAGCTTTCTTCATAAAGCAGATCGCCAGCAAGCCCTTCCTTGATCGTCATGATGTCTTTGTCCTTGATGCCAAGATCATGCAGCACCGTTACATCATCTTTAAGGATCTTTAAAGTATCTTCACCTAAAGCCTTAACGATCTTCTGGGCTTTTTTTAAACCGATACCCTTGAAAAGATCGCTTGAAAGATAGGCAATGATACCGTCTAAGGAGTTGGGGAGTTCTTTATTGATGCCGCTTACTTTAAATTGGATACCGTATTTGGGATGATCAATATAAGTGCCGAAAAGCTGATAATCGCTTTTTTCATCGATCTCGCTAAGATCGCCGGTCACGATCAGATCATCACCGTTTTTTTCTTTAAAACGATAAACGGCATAATTAAAAGACTTATATATACAATAAGTAAAATTGCCTTTAACGATCTCTATTTCTTGATTGATATCAGCTTTACTCATTCAAGATAACTTTTAAGGATCTCCTTTTTATCTGCACCTTCATAATATGTCTTATCGATAACTCCGCCGCCGATCATGACATCATCAAGATATAAAACGCCCTGCTGTCCTTCGGTAACAGCTTTTACAGGTTCCCTGAATTCAAGATAGACTTCATCATTATCTAAAAAACGGGCTTTGACTGGATTGTCTTTTTGACGGTAGCGGAATTTAGCGTTGCATAACAATTCTTTATCTTTATCGACATCGGCAAGTAAATTAAAACCCGTCAAAAGACAAGAAGTGGCATTCAGCCATTTGACATCATCTTTGGAAGCTAAATACAGTTCGTTTTTATAGACATCCTTGCCGACACAGAAATACGGACCTTTATTGCCGCCGATGCCGAAACCTTTTCTTTGACCGATCGTGTAATAATAAACACCTTCGTGCTCGCCAATGACCTCTTTGGTTTCAATATCGATGATCTTGCCTTTTTTCATCGGGATATAGTTTTTTAAAAATTCTCTGAAATCACGCTCGCCGATAAAACAGATACCTGTTGAATCCTTTTTGTCGGCAATGTTCAAATCCAATTCATGAGCGATCGCTCTGACTTCCTTTTTATCAATATCGCCAAGCGGAAATAAACTGATATCCAAGACATCCCGTTTGATCTGAGCCAGGAAGTAAGATTGATCCTTGTTTAGATCGTGGGCTTTTAAAAGACAAGGTTTGCCCTTAAAACTGCCGTTTTTGACATAATGACCGGTAGCGATCTTATCAAAACCTTTGCTTTTGGCAAATTCCACAAAGGCATCAAACTTGATATATTTATTGCAAAGAATATCCGGGTTGGGTGTCCGTCCTTTAGCGTATTCATCTAAAAAGTTCTTGAAGACATATTCCCAGTATTCACTTATATAATCCACTCTTAACAGTTCTAAACCCAGTTTCTCGCTGACAGCTTTGGCATCGTTATAATCTGCTTCTTGCGGACAGATGTCATCATTAAGAGTCGGATTGCCCAGTGTATCGTTATTCAGTGCTGAATCCCAGTTACGCATAAAACAGCAGGTCACATCATAACCCTGCTTTTTTAAAAGATAAGCAGCGACAGCACTGTCAACACCGCCTGATAAACCGACCAAGACCTTAGTCATTGACTTCGCCTCTCAGTTTGCCGCAATATTCAAAATTAGGACAATTCTTGTCGCATTTAGTTACATCTTTTAAATCGACTCTCGGGATAAAGGCATCGATCTCTTCTGAATCATAACCGATCTGAAAATTATCTTCGTTGAGAATGATCGGACGGCGCAAGATCGAAGGATTTTTGATGATAAAATCGATGAGCTGATCAGTGGACATGGCATCGATATCGATCTTGTCTTCCTGAATGATCTTGGATCTTTTGGAGATGATATCATCAGCACCATTGTCTGAGCGGCTTAAAAGATATTTGACTTCATTCTTGTTAAGCAAGACATTAAAGATATTCTTTTCAATAAATCTGATATTGTGTTCTTTAAGATAAGCTTTGACCTTACGGCAAGAAGCACAACCGGGCGATGTATAGATAACGATCATAATTAAAAACCTCTTTACAACCCTATTTTAAATACTTTAGAAGGTTTTGACAATTAGAACTTAAATGATACAATATAAGCAGTAGTTATCTATGTTGCCTTTAAGAGAGATCGTGGCTGGTGAAAATGATCAGAGCATATTTAATGAACTGGGTCAATGGTAAATCCGTTATCTTTAAAAGGCCAGATATTGGCGAAATTGGGTGGCACCACGGTTAAGATCGTCCCATAGAGGTGCTTTTTTTATTTTGGAGGTATGAGCATGAAAAGAATGTTGTCGGCAGTCAAACCGACGGGAAAATTAACACTGGGCAATTATATCGGAGCGATCAGAAACTTCGTTAAGTATCAAAATGATTATGAGATGATCGTCTTCATTGCCAATTTACACTGCATTACCGTCTATCAGGAACCTGAAGAACTTAAAAAGAATCTCAAGGATGCTGCTGCCCTTTATATGGCTTGCGGTCTAGATCCTGAAAAGACGACGATGTTTTTGCAGACAGACGTCATGGAACATGCCGAACTTGGCTATATCATGGCCTGCAATACCTATCTTGGCGAATTAAACCGTATGACGCAATTCAAAGATAAGATGGCTAAGGGTGAAAGCGGTCTTTCGGCAGGCCTATATACCTACCCGTGTCTGATGGCGGCTGATATTCTGCTTTATGATGCCGACTATGTGCCTGTCGGCGATGATCAAAAACAGCATGTCGAATTGACTCGTGACATCGCTCAGCGCTTTAATAACCGTTATGGCGAAACTTTCAAACTGCCAGAGCCTTTAGTACAACAAGTCGGCAAAAGGATCATGATGTTAAATGACCCGTACCATAAAATGTCTAAATCTGAAAACAATGACAAAGGCTGCATCTATCTTTTAGATGATCTTAATGTGATCAGAAAAAAGATCATGTCAGCCGTGACTGATTCCTATGGCGAGATCAAAGTCGATCAGGAAAGACAGCCGGGTATCTATAATCTCTTAGAGATCTATTCTGCTCTCACTGATATAAGCAAGGAAGAGATCGCTGCTGAATTTAAAGGCAAAGGCTATGGGGAATTCAAGAAAGCTGTTGCTGATGTAGTAGTTCAAGAAATTGAAAAGATCCAAAAGAGATATAACGAGATCATAAAGGAAAACATCATCGAAGATGTCTTGAATGAAGGAGCTCTCAAAGCTCATAAGATGGCCTTTAAAAAAGTCAAAAAGGTTGAAAGAAAGATCGGCATCGATATTCATAAACGCAAATAAAAACTAGGCTATAAACCTCGCTGTTTATAGCCTTTTATTATTCTTTTAAGCCAGTTCTGACTTCGCCAGCATGGCTGCGCCCACAAGACCGGCTTCTTCAACACTGGCATAAGCCAAAGTTGTTTCTCTCATGCCTGGGAAAAGAAGTTTGCGCATCCTTTCTTCAACATCACTTAAGAATTCACCAGCCGATTTCATCACGCCGCCCTGGATCATGATCTTCTCAGGATCGCAAACAAAGCAAACCCCTGCCAGAAGCACTGCCAGATCATCTTTAAATCTTTCAACCACGGCCTTAGCCCTTTCATCGCTTTTAGCGGCTTCAAAGACTTCACCGGCATGTTTGAATTTTTTATTGCAGGCTTTATTGGCCTCCCTAACGATTGAAGGTCCAGATACCCATGATTCAGCAGCTCCTTTATTTAAGCCGCCAATGCTTTCACGGTTTGGATCGATCGTCATATTGCCGATCTCGCCGCCATGACCATGAAAGCCAGAAAGGACCTTGCCATCAAGGATCATAGCTCCAGCCACACCTGTGGAGATCGTTAAATAATAAAGATTATTAGAACCTCTGCCCTCGCCCAGCAAAGCTTCAGCAATACCGGCTACTTTGACATCATTAGCCATGAAGGTCGGTTTATTGAATCTTTTGCGGATGCGATCAGCGATCGGATAACCGATAAGATCCGGAAGATTATTGGATAAGATGATCTTGCCGTTGATAGTATCAGTCGGACCCGGTATGCCAAGACCAATCCCCAAAGCCTCATTTAAACCACCTAAGGAAGCGATCAGCTCTTCCATTTTAGCCATGACATGTTCTTTGCCTAAGGAAGCTTCTGTCTTATCCTTTTTGATCTCTAGGATCTTCCCTTCTTCATCGACGATGGCCGCCCTGATATTAGTGCCGCCAAGATCTACTGCAACATAAGTTTTCATTTTATTTCCCTCTTTTATTTCTTGATTTCATTATAGAATAAAGATCTATAAAATTAAATCATCTTTAAAGATTTGTGCTAAGATATTCAATATGGAAATATTAGATGTCTTGTTTCTTTTTATCAGTTTCTTAATGATTATCAGTGCTGACTGGGCTTGCGGCTACTTTGGTCTATCCTGTTTTGAGCAGATCGTCTTTCACTTAAAAGTACCTTTAGAGGGTACTAACAAGGAATTCATCTATGATTTCTTTAAACTATGTTTTCTTAAAGCCTTGCTTTTAGCGATAGCGGCATTCTTCATCCTGCATTTCTTTAATATTGCCGGCAATTTGATCTTGATACTTATTTTTATCATTTCACTTATCATCAGCGGACAAAGGATCAAAATCTGGGGCTATATCTTTAATCTCTTTAGAAAAAGTGACATCTACGAAAAATATTATGCCGATCCTAAAAAAGTTGAGATCATTCCTCCTTTAAAGAAAATGAATCTCATCACGATCTATGTAGAATCTTTAGAGAATACTTTTATGGCTAAAAAGGACGGCGGCGACTATGAAAGTGATCTTATTGCTCCTTTGAGTAAAATAAGAAAAGAAAACATCTTTTTTTCGCATAATGATAAGATGGGCGGAGCCAAAATCGTTTCCGGTACCGGCTGGACGACCGGCGGCATCATCGCACAAACAGCCGGCATCCCCTTGCTTATACCTTTAGGTCATAAGCGTTTTAAAGATGAAAGCGACTTTTTAAAAGGAACGACCACCCTTTATGACATCCTTAAAAAAGATGGCTACTACAATGAATTCATCATCGGCTCCAATGCCTATTTCGGAGGACGCAAGTTTTATTTTGACAAGCATAACATCGATCTGATCTTCGATCATCCCTACGCTATAAAAAATCACTATCTAAAAGATGACTATCACATCTTTTGGGGCTTTGAAGATGAAAAGCTCTTTACGTTCGCCAAAGAGGAGATCATAAAAGCTGCTAAAAGAAATGAGCCTTTCAATATCTCTATCTTGACAGTTGATACCCATCATCCTAAAGGTTATAAGGGTAAAGACTATCAAGAGATCTATCCGGAAAGATTATCGAATATCATTGCTTTAGAAGCTATAAAAGTAGCCGAGTTTGTTGAATGGCTAAAGAAGCAGCCTTTTTATGAAGATAGTGTCATTTTGATCACCGGCGATCATACCAGCATGGCTCAGACTTATATCTCTAAAACTTACAATAAAGATTATGATAGAACGATCTTCAATACCTATATCAACGCCCAAAGAAAACCAGTTACCACCAAAGATCGCCTCTTTACTTCTTTTGACTACTTTCCAACTACTCTTTCTGCTTTAGGCTATGAAATAAAGGGTCATAAACTCGGTCTAGGCACCGATCTTTTCAGCGATGAAAAAACTCTGGCTGAAACCCTTGGTCTTGAAGTCTTGGATAAAGAGCTTCGCAAACAATCTGCCTACTTTAAAAAACATTTACTATAAGATATTGATATTAGCTTTACTGGCCTGGCTTAATTGATATTTTCGATCGATGGTATAGACCTTCCCATCTTTTTTAAAATGCGTGCCGGTCTGTTTGAAATAAAACCTGGTACCTGTTTTAAGACATTGTTCTCTAAGCGATAAAATCCATTCATAATCACATAATCTGCCCTCTTGGCCCGATTCCCCGCCGCAGGTCACTTGAGAGATCATTTTAGTCGCCAGATACTTTTCAATATCCACTTTTTCTAAAAGCGGTTCTAAGATGACTTCTTTATGTTTTAAAGGGATCTTTAAAAGGATGGGCAGTCTTTCATCGGCAGCTCTTTGATCTTCACAAGTCGGACATAGGGTGATATTGTCAAAAGGATCATCTTTAAGAATATTTAGATCAAACCTTTCGATCCTTTTAGTAATGATATGAAAATGCAGATCCTTACGCATTTTGATCATCGTAAAGATCTCCTTTCGCCATTCATCAGCTTCTGCAACAAAAAAGTCAGAGGTCATGCAAAGATAAACTTCTTCATCTTTTAAGACATATTCCCCTTTTTTATTCTTTCTTAAAGCCAGATCAAAATCTTTAGTCTTGCGGACTTTGGTAGAATCAATGTCATATAGAGCATCTCTTCTAAACATATAGCAGTTTAAACAGCCGCTGCTTTTCTTATGGCAGCCATGCCAGGGATTCCAGATAGCCATATTACCTAACCAGATTATAACTCTTATCAACAAGTTTCAGCAAAAGATCATCGCTGACCCTTTCATCCAGCATGATGCTTACCCATTTCTTTTTATTCATGTGATAAGCTTTATAAATACCTTCATATTTTAAGTATTCTTCCACTTCATCATCAAGTTTGACATTTATGATAGCTACCCGCTTATCAATATCAAATACTCTGCCATCCACTTCCATCAAAACTGCAAACCATTTATGCTCATTTTTATAAAAAAACAGCACAATCTTTAAGATCCTTAAAGATAAACTGTGGCTTGACCTGATATTTCTCATCTATCAGTTTCGCTATCTGATCGGCTCTTGCAATACTAAAATATGTTTCTTTAAAACATTTCAGACTGTTGACAAATAGCCATCTTATATAGGTTATCTGTATGAGATGGCTATTTTATTTTTGTTTATTTTAGTGTTGGATATTATAAGTAATAATAAAAATAGAGTTTATAGCCCATTATAAAGAGTAATTATAAGCGTTATGATGGTTTTTATATTTCCATAATGCTATCTTTTTAA